>NZ_JBFRCY010000205.1:0-7928 GCF_052113305.1 Terriglobus sp. YAF25 | reverse complement strand
AGTCCGTTACGCGCCGGCAGTGAGTTCGACTCGACCGAGAACTCCTGCAACGCATCCGGGAAGGGGAACGGCAGATTCACATTGGTGAAGTTGTCGGTATAGCCACCACCATCGAGCAGGTAGTTGTTGTAGTTACCCTGCGATCCAGCGACTGAGATCACGACCGAAGTGATGTAGTTTTTCGAACCGACCATGTCGCTGCTGGGTGCAACCACGGATCCGCCTGTGAGCAGAACCAACTGCGTGGCCTGGCGGCCGTTCAACGGAAGCTCTGTGATGCGCTTCTGGTCGATGACCTGTTTGTATGTTGCCGATTCTGTTTCGATAGCAACGCCGGATGCTGCGACTTCCACCGTTTCGGTGGAGGTACCGACACTGAGTGACGGGTTGATGGTGATGCTGCTGCCAACTTCAAGAACGAGGCCTGTCTGGGAGTAGCCCTTGAACGACGTCGCAGAGACGGTCAGGCTATAAGGGCCGGGAGGAATATTGGGAAGGGAATAGCGGCCTTCGGTATCGGTGACGGTGTTACGCGCGACCTTGGTATCGGTGTTGGTAATTGTTACGTTCGCACCGGCGATGGCGGCGCCCGTGGGATCGGTAATGGCCCCCTGAAGACTGGCGGTACCGCCGGTCTGTGCGGGGAGCGTGAGTGTAGTCACGAAGAGAAGAAGGAACGCAAAAATACACGTTATCTTACGTCGTTGGCCAAAAGTCATACAAAGCTCCTTGACGATATTTTGGTCAGACCAATTGGAGGGAACATGATTGATCGCTGCCAAAATTCGGAGGGAACTATAGGGGGCTGAATGGACGAGGGTCAATGAAAATTTTGTCCCTCTATTGGATTTTTTCCTTTGATGGAACGCGTAGAAAAGAAAGCTTTTCGAAATACTTGAATTTATCGAGGTCGAGCAGTCCCCAGCGAAGAGAAATGCTGGATGTGCGACAACTATTCTCAGACTTGAAAAGGCATGACCAGCGTTGTGTCGGGTGACGATCTAAGGTCTAACCAAAAGTTCGAGACCAGAAGAAAAGTAGCCTACTTCGTTCGAACTCCGCCCTTTTTATCGAGAGAGATCCATTCGCTTGACGTCGAGCAGTTTGGACTCTACTATCACGATCATGATGCGTCGCACCGATCGACGTTGTTGTTGCTCCCGCTAAGCCCTTTTTGGCTTCCGGCAGGTTGAGCACGCACGTTGTTTTTTGAGCGGCACTTTCTTCCTGACATCTGAATCAATTGTTTCTCTGGGGCGACGCCGTGTGCGCACGCTGCCTGGAAGCATCATTCCGGCCGTTCAGGCCCTCTAACTTGATTGCTGTTTGAGAGGAAAATCATATGTCTTTTCCGCAGATTCGTACCCAGATGCGTTTCATCGTCGCAGCCGCCGTTTTGTCCCTTGGCTCGTTGAGCGCTTTTGCAGCGCAGATCTCACTGAAAGCAGATCTGGCAGGTTCGCATGAAGTGCCGGCAAACGATGTCGCCGGTACCGGCACGCTCACCGCAACCCTCGATACGGACACAGGGATGTCGTCCGCACATGCGCGCAACGATTTGTTGCACGGCGCCATGGAAGCTGCACGATGGATCCGCGCCGGAGAGATGAAGTCATCGCAGGGAAAGTATTGGCTGCCCGAGCCGATTCACCCCAGCCGCGAGCTCTCGGCGGCGCAGAGCAGAAACATCCGTCGGGGAAGCGCGGGCATTCTTCTCTTCCTTCTTGAAATGTATACAGCCACCGGAGACGCCACTTACCTCGATGACGCGGTAAGTGGCGCTCGCTTTCTCTCCGCTACCTGGCCACAGATGCTGCGAGCTCCGGAGGTGACCCCTGGGACGCGGCACTCGTTCTACGATGGCCTGGCAGGCGTGGGGTTTGCGCTGACGGAAACCTGGCGGATCAGTCAGGAGACATCGATTAAACATGCGGCAGAGGCCGTCACCGGTCATCTGAGTGAGTCAGCCGTCCGCGACAGTGATGGGGTTAGCTGGTCAGAGACATCGAGCATCGCGGGCGACAGCAGTGTGATCCTCTATCTGCTGTATGCCGCGCAGACGCTGGATGACTCCGGCTACCGTCATGTAGCAGCGCAGGGGGCCGACAGATTAGTCGCCTTGCAGGATTCGGGTAAAGGCGTCCATCTGAGTGAACTTCCGTCCCGCCCAATCCAGCAAACGGACGGAACGTATGTTCCCAATTTTGAGTATGGCGCCGCAGGCATCGCCTACACGCTCGCTCGAGCGTATGAGGATACCGAAGAGGGTGACTATCTGCAGGCGGCTCGCGAAAGTGCGCTTCGTATTGAACGCGTCGCCTGCCGGCAGAAGGAAGGCGTTCTGATTCCGTATTGTCTTCCTGCGCAGTCGAGCACTTTTCAAATCGGCTTCAGCCAGGGAGCGGCCGGAACCGCGCGCCTGTTTTATCAGCTGCACAAAGTTACCGCCGACAACGCTTTCTTTCAGATGTCGGAGAAGCTGGCCGACGGCATCCTGAGCGCATTACAGCGCCCGTTGACGACGATGGCGCCGGAAGAGAATGCGCTCTGCCAGCACTCGGGCAAGGCCGGCGTAATGGAGTTCCTGCTGGGGATGGGGAAGGTGACACGGGATGCACGATACGGAGAAGCGGTGGATCGTATCGGGCAGGAGACCGTTCAGATGATGGACTTCTACGGTCACCGCAGCCGTTGGTATGACAGCTACAGCCACGTTCCTGCTCCGTTCGATACGTGGGAGACTGGATATTCGTTTGGTGCTGCAGGGATCGGAAGTGCGCTGCTGCACGCCTCGGTCACCGCTTCCAGCGGTTGGCAGGCGATTACGTGGCCTGATAATCCGTTTCCACTGAGCTCAAGGCTGTAGGCCGGCTAGAGCATTTTCCCGTGGGTGTGATGTAGGGGTTCGCATCTATGGGCGTTTTCCGCAATGAAAACGCCGCTGCATGCCCCTCCCGGAATACCCAGTAACAGGAAAAATGCACAAGAGTAGCTTCTTATCTTGTCTTGCAGCCGCGCTGGTAGACCTGCGGTTTCTTCCACTCTTCGTTGGTGGCAAGCAGGATGCACTCCTGGCCTGTTTCCGTGTCGATGCGGTAAGTGATATTGCCCTGGCGATAAACCTGGTATTTGCCCGAGCCGGCAAATCGTGAGCCGTTTACGGCATTGGGCTGCTGAGAGTCCGTCAGAGGTGCAGAGGGCTGAATGGCGATTGGCTGCGTTGAGGAGGAAGGCGCGGCAAAGGTTGTCGTCGGTGTCTTCGGTTTTTCAGGCTCAGTTGCGGCAGGAGTCGCTGTCTGGGTATTTCCGTCGTTGACAGAAGTAATTTCGCCGTTCGCCATGGAATGGGATTTGCGCCAGTTGGTATAGCTGACGTAGCCAAACCACAGAAGAAGAATTGCGACCGCGGCGGCGATAAATTTGCGAGCCATAGGATATCTGTCTCCATCATGCCAGAGGGCAGGTGGCCTTTGTCCACGGGGTGGAACCTACTTGAGGACCTCTTTTCTGTCACTTATGCCAGGGTGTGTCATCAAGTGAGCGCCAATCAGCACCGTGGAACGGATTTTTCTTCAGGCTGGGGGAGAGTGGAACGAGGAGAGAATCGTAGCCGGCTGCTGGAATGACGAAAGACAAAGGGCGCGGGAAAATCTGTGCTTGATGAAACGCCTGGTTCCAGCAAAGGCGGCCCCAAAGGCGTAAACTAGCGACGTGCCTAAATACTCCGTCGTCGTGCCGTTTCACAATGAAGAAGAGAGCGTCACCGCGCTGTATGACCGTCTGAAAGCGGTGATGGAGCAGGTCGGTGACAGCTTTGAGCTTGTCTTCGTGGACGATGGTTCGCGCGACCGCACTTACCGTCTGCTGCGCGAGGTGGCTGCGGTCGACAGCCGGGTCGTTGTGGTCAAGTTGCGACGCAACTTCGGCCAAACCTCGGCGCTGGCTGCCGGGTTTGATCATTCCCAGGGAGACTTCATCCTCTCCATGGACGGCGATCTGCAGCATGATCCCGCGGAGATTCCGCTCTTCCTCGCCAAGCTGGAAGAGGGATACGACGTGGTCAGCGGATGGCGCGCACGCCGCCTCGACAATGTTGTCATGCGCCAGATTCCGTCACGTATCGCTAACTGGGCGATGGCGCGCCTCAGCGGTGTAGAGATCCACGATTTCGGCACGACCTTCAAGGCGTACCGCCGCGAGTTGATTCAGTCCATCCCGCTCTATGGCGAGATGCACCGCTTTATCCCCGCACTCGCAAGCTGGTATGGCGCCAGCATCTGTGAGTTGCCGATTAAGATCAGCAATCGCGAGCATGGCAAGAGTCACTACGGCATCTCACGCACGATCCGCGTCTTCTTCGATCTGCTGACGATCCGTTTCCTGTTGAAGTACATGACCCGGCCACTGCACTTCTTTGGCCGCATCGGTCTGGCGGGGTTTGTCACCGGGGGAGCCATTGCGCTCTGGCTCGCCGTGCTTAAGCTTTTTCTGCACCAGCACATCATGGCCGCACATGGACCGGCGATGGGATTCGCCGGTGTGCTCGTCCTGGCCGGTATTCAGATGATCGGTATCGGTCTGCTGGGCGAACTGCAGGTGCGCCACTTCCATTCGACGCAGCATCGCGCGCCGTATGCCGTGGACCAGGTTATTCGTTCGCGCTCGTCTGAAGAGTCTCTGATGCAGTAGTAGTGGACAGGATGCGGACGGCGTAATTGCCGTCCACCGCCACGACTTCTGCTTTTGCGATCTCTTTTCCTCCGGCAAGGATGCGGACAGGTTCGTCGAGCGTCCTTTCCAGAGAAAATACATCGCCCTGGGTGAGTTCCAGCACCTCTCCCAACGGCATGTTTCGCGTGCCGAAGCATAGGGTCAACGGCAGGCGCAGGTCATGGAATTTTTCGCTCATGTCGTCTGCGCTTTCATCTGGAAACCGGACAGACGAACACCAAGCTGGTCTCCCACCCGTTCAAAGTCGACCATCGCCACAAATACCTCGCCGGCACTCAGGGGAACATCGTGGTTGGTGGGCCAGTGGCTCACAAGGATCTGACCTGGAGCCAGTGCCATCAACCCCCCAAGGGAGATATGAGGGAGAGGGATCGAGACCGAGAGTGGCACTGACAGGTGCGCCAGGGAAGTCCACTCTTCCGGAGCCGGGTTCTGCTCGCTTGCTCCAAGTTCGGGGGAGCCGGGGTGTTCGGTCTCGATTACGCTTTCCATACCGGTAGCGGAGCATGTGCGGTGCCATTCCGCCGATTCAGGTCTTAGGTGTCCTTAATAAGAGATCTCTCAACTTCCCGGTCCAGACATGGCCCTTCATGTGTATCGGTATGGGCATGGGCACGACAAACTCCCCCACAACACTTAACCTGGCAACCCGGAAGACGATCACGAAAGCGCAGATGCAGGCCCTTCAGGAGCTGAACCAGGCGTTTTCACGAACGTTCAGCCTGAGTCTCTCCGCCTGGCTGGGGGCCAACGTCCAGATCAGCATGATGGGTGCCGAGCGCCAGGTCTTTACGACGCTGCTCGAAAATATTGATGTCGACCATACCTACTTTTCCTTCTGCCATTTCTCCCCCGTGGAAGGCGCAGCCATCATTTCAATGGAGTTGAAGTTGATTGCTCCCGTGATTCATCTCGGACTGGGAGGAGTGGACATGGACGAGATTGAGGAGCCCCGCGAGCTGACCGATATTGATGTCGCCATCATGGACATTCTGATGACCCGTCTCTGTGGAGAGTTGAATCAGCTCTGGGCCCAGTGCGGTTTGCGCAGCGAGTATGGTCAGCGCATTCTTCCCGCTACCCTTGGCAGACTTTTTCCCCGTACTGAAGATATGCTCTGCGTCACCTACCGGATGCACATCGGCAACATGAGCGGTGTGATGCAGATCGCTCTGGCGACTGCGGTCAGCGAGACAGTGCTGCGCGAACTGGTGCGGCAGGACAGTAAGAGGGTACAAAATCCGGCGACACGACAGATTCTGCGTTCGCGCCTTTCCAACATGAATATTGAGGGCGCGCTCGAAACCCTCCCCTTCAAGGTCACCGCCCAGGAGATCGTCGGCCTGGAGCCGGGCGCCATCGTGCGCACCGGCATCAATGAAGGCACAGACTTCCTCTTTGTCATCTCTGGCGAACGAGTTTGGACGGCCAGTGCAATCGCCGTAGGCGAGCGCCGAGGCGCTCACCTTATCGACCGGCGGACTGAATAACCGTCTTCGCGGTCGCTACGTTTTCAAACCGGTCATACACCCTCACCGCAAGGGTGTGTTCAGCCGCGGATCCGGTTACCGGCAAGGTAAAGTCGTAGTGCTCCGTGGGTGAGTCCGACAGTTTGCCCGCAGGTTCCAGATATTGCCACGGTCCCGCATCGAGGGAATACTCGGCGTGATCAATGGCTGAAGTGGCGTCGGTTGCTTCCAGTAAAGCGTGAATCTGGTTATTCGCCATCGTTGCCGTCAACTGGCCGGGAACCGGAGGCGTGGTGTCGACTTCGAAGCGCTCGCTGACCCGTTCTCCCATGAGCGTCTCACCGGGATTGTGGCTAGGCGCGTCGGACGCGACCACCCGCAGCGTATAGCCTCCATCCGGAAGCTGCGCCGCGTCCCATGAGTAATACTTCTCGTTGACCCGGTCTTTCAGCAATCTCCAGGTAGTCTCGTTGTCCCCCCGGTAATAGATCGAATACATCAGGTCGTCGCCGTTATCGTCATGGGACACCCACCGGGCGGTGATCGAGTTCTTGTCCTTCTGTGCGATCAAAGGAGGGTTCGGGTCCTGAGGAATGACGAAGCCGGGATTCGCACTCGCGCGCGGGAAGGTGATCTGCACCGTCTGCCCTTGTCCCGCAGGCTGCGGGTTCATCCGGGCTCCGGTCTGCACGACCAGGTCATCGACCATTGGAGCCAGGTTTTTGGGAAGGTAGTTCAATGTCACTGAGTCGATTCTGGAATCAGGACTAAGTACCGCCTTCCATTGGGCATAGCGAGCGTTCGTTGAAGTGGAGGGTTTGGTATTTGGAGTGATCTTTGTCCAGTCGGTCCAGTTGATTTCAGGGTTCTCGACATTCCCGGAGCGGAGGTAGAGCTCCGCTGCCTGGGAGCCTCGCAGCTCGATCCGGCCCCACTGCGCAAAGATGCCGGCGTCAAAAACATCGGATAGGTACGTATTACTCGCTGCCGGCTTGTCTTCCAGGCGGAACAGCCGACCCGAGTTACTGGTCGCGATGTAGACCCCTGTCGCGGTCGGAGCGAACGACATGGCCTGAGAGGCGTCGAGGTGGGCGATATCCGTGAAGACGCCTGGAACTGCAGGATTCGTGGCATAGATGCGTCCACGATTGCCGGTGGCAATGAGTAGCTGGCCGCTGCGCACCGTGAGGGCATAGATCACATCTTCGCGTAGCGTGAGCAGCCGGCGCGGCGTTCCATCCGGAGCGATCTGGTAAATCTCTGATCCCTCGGGGATCAGAGTGTTGGAGGAGGCGGCGTTGGCTGAGCCGGGAAGAATGGTGACCGAGACGGCCTGATTCCCCTGTACGGGAAGGGGAGGAAGATTGGGGCTGCGTTTGTCGCCGACACCGGCGGCATAGAGCATGCCATCAGCCCCCAGAGCCAGGGCTGTAATCTCGTGCCGCGGTGCGTCATAAATTGCAAATGGCTTCTCACCCGGCTTGATGCGGTAGATCACACCCGCGCCATCGGAGCCCGCATAGAGTGTTCCGTCAGGACCCAGCAGCAGGCAACGAATATGCTGGTCGCCGGACCTGAGCAGGAGCTCGGGTTTCCCGCCGGGAGTCAGCTTATAGATGGTTGCCGGCGCCCCAGTAGCGACATAAATGTCGCCCTTTGGGGACAACGCGATATCCCACAGATACTTAGGTTTCTCGGGAAGAGCGGCCGTATCGAGGACCACCGACG
>NZ_JBFRCY010000204.1:0-7821 GCF_052113305.1 Terriglobus sp. YAF25 | reverse complement strand
CCAGCCCATCTGCGTCATGCGCTTCAGGATGATTCCGCTGTAGTTGTTCATGCGTTCGGGCCTGCGTTTCAGCGGAGCAGGAAGAATCGCGGCCAGCCGTGCCGCCTGCGCCCGGTTAATACCGCGAGCTGAAGTTCTGTAGTCCGTGCGGCAGACTGCGTCGGCGCCGTAAATTCCTGGCCCCCACTCCACCAGGTTGAGATAGAGCTCCAGAATGCGCTGCTTCCCAAGCGCCAGCTATCAGAGATAACGCCGCAAACAACCAGAGAAGTATGAGGCCGAGACCAAGCCATCGAAGAAGGCGCAGGACAGAAGGTCTGCGAGTCCGGAGCCTGGGCTGCATGTCTGACGTGAGAGCCACTGTCAGAATCATAGCGTCCGCCGTCAAAATGCAGCGGGATTGCTGGCCGTCATGCAGAGTAGAATCTGGCCCATGATGTTCTGGTTGAAAGCTGTTACATATTGCGCAACGATTGCATCTGCGATGTTCTTTGGATTTTGGGAACTTCGATTGAAGCAGTATCTAAGAGTCACCCTATTCATTGCATTGATAACGATTTTCCCAAAGCTGGAATTCGCACAGAGTTCGAGTGGCGCTTATACGCGCAACTTTGCGAAAGTGAAAATCCGCTCAGGAAAAGTAACTTCTGTTCCTGTCCGGGCAGGAGCGGGAAGCGACTTTCGACGGGTAGACAGGCTGCGATCCGGACAGGAGATCTATATTTGCGACGAACGTGGCGAGTGGTTCAAGGCCTCTTACAGCGAACCTAGCGGCCCATGCGGTCCCACGTCGGAAAATGGACTCAATATGCAGAAGGTAAAGGCATGCCGGTCTGGATGGGTTCAGAAGAAATGGATTGATGTTATCTCTGGGTAAACGGTGGCATCCGCGACGATCGATCACCAGAAGTAAAATTGCGAGCAATTTGTAGTGCGCTGCAGCGCGGAGCGTTGGGAGTACTTTAGAGCAACGGATTCGGAGCCATCGGAGCCCATGATATTCGTCACGTCCCGAATCACTCACCTATGTGTTCTGTTAACCGAAATAATCTTGTTATCTGCGGATCTCCCGTCTGTTCAGCCAGCCGTGAGAATGGTGTTCCTTCGGAGTTATTGGCGCGCCGAAGTGCCGGGAATCGCCTGAGAAGGCGTGCAATCCATATCGCATCCCCTCTCTCAATGGCGAAGGCGAGATCGTCCAGTTCGATGGCGAGGAAGCCGCCCATCTCGCGGAGATACTCGATGGCCCAGCCCGCAGGTGTGGCTCCGAACTCGCTGTCGCGCGCGTTGATCTCTGCTCCCTGGTGAATCAGAAACTCCGCAATCACACGGTGACCGGCAAACGCGGCATGATGCAGGACGGTGGCGCCGCGTTCGTCTCGCTGGTGCAGGAGCTCCAGATGTTGGCTGACGAGGGTTTTGTGCATGGCCACGGGCCAGCAGCTCTCCGCAGACCTCAGCATACTGCTGCAGTGCGGCTTCATCCAGATGCGTGACGTCGAGCGTGGCCTTGTGATCGTTGAGCTGCCGAACAAGGTAATCGCGGCCTTCGAAGCGCGTGTACCCCAGCATTGGGTCGCTCTGTAGTTGCATGGCGCGATGTCCGTTCACCACGCGCTGTCCCTGGTTGGGCGCGATGACAGTCTTGGCTGCAAGGTAAGGGGCGTAGACGGAGGTGGCCTCTTCTTTGATCTGTAGGAAAAGCGGATCGTCAGCTCCGTTGCCCTCCATGTAAATCACATAATCGCGCATACCGACGGAGCCGGTGCCGACGACCTTGAAGGCAACGTCGAGCGGTTTGTAGCGGGCAAGGAAGTGCTGGCGCTCCGGCTGCAGCGACTCGCGATAACGGCGAAGCGAGGCGAGCACAGCACGTTTCCGCTCTCCTTTGACGCGATGCAATACCGGCGGCAGGGTGCGAAAGACGCGGCCGCGCGCGGTTTCTTCCGTCAGGTGCTCGCGCGTGTGCAGGGGTGTGGAGCGCTCGGCCTTACGCAGAATCTCAGAGATGGACGATACCGCCTGCAGCCGATGCACCTGGAAACGTGCGGCCTCCAGCACCGGCAGACGAGCGAGGTGTTCCATTAGCCCGCAATAGCTGGCAAGAAAGATATCGGCGGCAGAATGGCATCCGGTCTTGTGGACTCCGGCATCGTCTCCTGCCAGCAGAATGCTGGTGGTCATGCGCTTGATGTCCCATTCAAAGGGGCCGCGGATGGTCTCATCGAAGTCGTTGATGTCGAAGATAAGGCGTCCATCGTCRCCCTCATAGGCGCCGAGGTTCTGCACATGAGCGTCGCCGCAGAGCTGGCACGCGATGGGAGTGTGGGGCGCAAGCGAGAGATCGAAGGCCATGATTGGAGCAGCGCCCCGGAAGAACGCAAAGGCGGAGGCAGCCATGCGTTCGTTCTTGAGCGGGAGCAAGGCAGGGACACGTCCACGCATTGCCTTCGCCAGCAGTTTGCGCGGATCGGCGGTGCGCTGTGCGGCATCCCAGTGACCGAGTTCGGTACGGGCAACGGACTTGCGATGTTGTGCCCCGCGTTGCACAGCAACGGTTGCGTCTCTCTTCATGGTGGTTGCTAGTCTAGAGCGTTTTCCCTGTTGCTGGGTATCCCGGGAGGAGCATGCCGCGGCGTTTTCATCGCGGAAAACGCCATAGATGCGGAAGCCCTACATTGCACCCACAGGGAAAATGCTCTAGCGAAGTGCCGATAATGACGAAAGACTATTCGAGATTTCGCTCGAATACCCATGTCCCAGAAGCGGGACATGGGGCACCCCGGATTACGGCAGTTCTCTTTATGGCTTGCCCCATCCGCCTCCGCCCGGTGTCTCCACGCGGATGCGGTCACCGGCCTTCGCCTGGATACTGCATTTGGCCGGCAGCTCTTCTTCTGTTTCTCCACTCCGCAGATAGGAGACGCCACGCTCTCCGTCCGCACCTCCCTGCAAACCATACGGCGCAAACTTGCGGCGTTCGGTCAGCAGCGTAATGGTGCTGGGCGAAAGCAGCTCGATCTCACGCACAATGCCATCGCCGCCGCGATACTGCCCCTCGCCGCCGGAGTGATCGCGATAGCCGTACTGGATGACGCGGAAGGGATAKGCATACTCCAGCGCCTCGACCGGTGTATTCAACGAGTTGGTCATGTGGGTGTGAATGCCGGAGATGCCATCCGCCGTGGGACGCGCACCCATGCCTCCCGCGATGGTCTCGTAGTAGGCGAAGGGTTTGCCGGTGCGATGATCCACGCCACCGATGGTGAGGTTGTTCATTGTTCCGGAGCTTGCGGCGGGAATGCGGTCGGGCATTGCCTTGGCAAGGGCGCGCAGCAGCACATCCACAATGCGCTGCGAGGTCTCCACATTGCCGCCGGCAACAGGGGCTGGAAGTACCGCATCGACGATGCTGCCGCGCTCTGTCTCAACGATGACCGGGCGCATCAGGCCGGCGGTGGCCGGAGCATCTTCTGGCAGCAGGCAGCGCAGCACGTAGTACACCGCTGAATAAGTGATGGCATAGACGGCGTTGATGCTGCTCCTCACCTGCGGATGGCAATCTTTAAAGCTGACCTTCGCCGTCTGCGCTTCGCTGTCGAGCGTGATGGTGACGCGGATGGGCAGCGGTATCTCGTCGAAGCCATCGCTGTCCATAAAGTCTTCGGCGGCATAGCTGCCACTCACGCACTGTGCGAACTGTGCCCGCATCAGGCGTTCGGAATAGTTGAGCAACGCGACGGTGAGACGCCGAAGACGTTCAGCGCCGTGTTTTGCGATCAGTTCCAACAGACGCAGCTCGCCCACACGGCATGCGCCGATCTGAGAGAGCAGATCGCCTTCGCGTTCTTCGGGAGTGCGTACGTTATGCAGCACAAGTTGCAGGATCGCGCGGTTGATCTCGCCGCCATCCACAATACGAACGGGAGGAATTCGCAAGCCCTCCTGGTAGATCTCGCGGCACAGGCCCATGGAGCCGGGATACAGCCCGCCCACATCCGCATGGTGCGCTCGCACGGCGACATACATGACCGGCGACTCCGTATCGGTTTCTGAGAAGACGCCAAGCACCAGCGTGATATCCGGAAGGTGCGTTCCGCCTGCGTACGGATCGTTTAGCATGGCGATATCGCCGGGACGCAGTGTCATGCTCTCCATCACTGCTTTGACGGACATGGGCATCGATCCCAGATGCACCGGCATATGGTCGCCCATCGCAATAACCTGACCCATGCTGTCGAAGACCGCACAGGAGTAGTCGCGGCGCTCTTTGATATTCGGTGAGAAGGAGGTGCGGCGCAGCGCAGCACCCATCTCTTCGGCGACGGAGTGAGTCGCGCTTTTGAAGACCGCGAGCTCAATCGGATCGATAGCCGCCGCGGCTTGAGGTTCTGAGAGTTGCACCGTACTCATGCGACGTATACCTCGATCACTAAGTTGCCAAAGGCGTCGACCTCGGCGATGCATCCAGGTGGAACCACGGTGGTCGAGCTGTACTCCGCGATCAGGGCAGGGCCTGCGAATCGATCGCCCGATCTGAGCTGTTCACGCTGATAGACCTTGCTCTCTCTCCATGCTCCATCAAAGTAGATCGGACGTGTTCTGAGTACCGCCTGCGACCCGTCGCCTGCAATCAGCTCTGACTTCGGCAGGTCCACTGGGGTGGTGCGCACCGTGACACGGACGCGTACGTTCACCACCTCGACTGGAGTTTCCGCACTGGCATAGCCATAACGTTTGCGATGGAGAGAATGAAATTCCTCAAGATGGCTTGTGCCGTAGGGCACATTCAGCTCATACCCCTGACCGACGTAACGCAGGTCAATAGAGTGTTCGGCCTCGCCGAAGAGCCCTTGCCGCTGCAACTCTTCAGTAGCTCGCGTTTCGAGCTCCTGCAACTGGGCTGCAAGTGTTTCCGCATCGGATGCAGGCAGCATGACGGTACGGCTGTAGTCGCGGACGGTATCGGCAAGAAGGATTCCCAGCGCGGACAGTACTCCCGGAAGCCGAGGCACCAGCACACGCGGAATCTGCAGCGAGCGCGCCATCGAACAGGCATGCAGCGGACCAGCGCCGCCAAAGCTAACCAGCGTAAACTCACGCGGATCGTAGCCGCGCTCGATAGAGATGACACGGATAGCCTTCTCCATCGCTGTTTCGGCCAGCAGTACGATACCTGCGGCAAACTGCTCGACACTGCCAAGGGAACCACGCGCCTCTTCCATCAACTGCAGCGTGCGTGTGTCATCCAGACGGATCTTGCCGCCGAGAAAGAGATCGGGATCAAGCCGTCCCAACGTGACATTGGCGTCGGTAACGGTCGGCAGTGTTCCGCGTCCATAGCAGATCGGCCCTGGAACGGAGCCGGCGGACTCCGGCCCGACATGCAACGCTCCACCTGCATCGAAGCGTGCGATGGAGCCACCGCCTGCGCCTACGGTATGGATGTCGAGCATGGGCACGCTCACCGGTATCTCCGAGACGACGGCGTCGCTGGTGGTGCGTGGTCCGCCTTCCGCGGCATCGATCAGCGAGACATCCGTGGATGTTCCACCCATATCGAAGCCGATGATCTTATCGAAGCCGGCCAGGCGAGCCAGCCGGTAGGCTCCTATCACGCCGCCCGCCGGGCCTGACAGCACCGTACGTACCGGCTCCTCGGCCGCAATCGACGCGGCGATGATGCCGCCCGAGGACTGCATCACCTGAACACTTCCACCGGGAAACGCAGTCTCGATCTCTGTTCCCAGACGGCGAAGATAGGTACTAACCTTTGGCGCCAGATAGGCATTGGTGACGACGGTGCTGCCGCGCTCATACTCCCGGAACTCGGGCAGAATCCGATGAGAGATCGAGATTGGCAGCCCCAGTGGCTGCAGCGCCTCGACCACCATGATCTCGTTGGCAGGATTTGCAAAAGAGAAGAGCAGCGAGACGGCGATCGCTTCTGCTCCGCTGGTTCGAATTGTCTCTGCAAGTTGCCGCAGCGATTCTTCCGATGGAGTGCGCAGTACAAGGCCTTCAGCAGTTACACGTTCGTCCACTCCAAAACGAAGCTCTTTGGGAACGACAGGAGGCAGTGGAGAGCGGAACCAGTCGTAGAGGCTGGTGCGCGCCTGGCGGCCTATCGCGATGGTGTCCTCAAAGCCGGCGGTGGTGACGAACGCGACCCGCGCACCTTTGCGCTCCAACATTGCATTCGTGCCGACGGTCGTGCCGTGACGCACCTCCGGAACCGCAGGACTTTCTGCTACCTGCTTTACCGCATCCAGTACCGCACGGCCGGGATCGGCCGGAGTCGAAAACAACTTCAAGACCCGAACTTCGCCGTCCACCAGATACACGCAGTCGGTAAAGGTGCCGCCACTATCGATCGCTACTCGCAAAGACACTGCTCCATTTAGAAGGAATCATATGCCTGCACTCCTGGAAGGTGCATCATGCCCGGCTGCGGACAGGCTGTATATCCTTTCGCGGATCGCCGCGGAAGCCTCCCTGCGGAATACGGATCAGCGATGTTCTCTCCATCGTACGGATAACGTGCTCGGTTGCCCGGTCGCGTGCCTGCTCCGGTTTACGCGCGCGGATGGCGCGCACCATCGCCTGATGTTCATTCACCAGCTCCTTGCCGTAACTCGCCATGGAGATCACCAGGTAGAAGTAACGGATCAATCGCGTCTGCAGGTTTACCGTCATCTCGACCATGATGTCGTTGCCGGTTGCCTGCGCAATTTCGATATGGAAGTTGCGGTTCCATTCCAGAAAGGTCTCGTAACTCTTCTTCTCGCCGGCGTGGTAGATGTAGTTGGCCCAGCGCTCGATCATTGCAATCTGCTCGTCGCTGGCGCGCTCGGCGGCCATGGCGGCAGCGGCCGGGTCGAGCACAAGCTGCATCTCATTCAGGCTGCGGTACTCATCGATGGTCAGCGGAGAGATGGTGTATCCCCGGAAGGGAACAATCTGCAGCAGGCCTTCCTCCTGCAGCCGCCGGCAGGCCTCGCGTACAGGAGTGCGGCTGGCGTTGTAGCGGGCGCATAACTCCGCTTCCGACACCGAGGCTCCCGGCTCCAGATCGCAACTGATGATGTCGTTGCGCATCTCGCTGTAGATCCGTATGGCTTCCGTCACGAGCGAATTATTGCACGCAACCTGTATACAATCCAGAAATTTTTAGATCTGCGAAAGGCACTAATTCTCGTGCAAACTGAACAACGCCACAATTTGCAGGGATTTTTTGAGGAAACCGAGACATGTGCTGCCCATAAATTATTTCTTGACAAAAACAGATTTCGTTTTTATAAGCAAGGAACCCGCAGTTAAAACTCTGTGAAAGGGCGCGGCTGCCTCCTGGCTGAGCCCGGAGGATGCGATGCGCCCATTGTCTGGCACCAAGGTCTTCTTCTGTCTACTCCTCCTGTCTTCGGCCGCCACGCTTGCGGCCCAAAGTACTCTTGGTGACATCACAGGAACGGTGCATGATGTGACCGGAGCAGACATTGCTAACGCCTCTGTCACGCTGGTCAACACCGACTCCGGCATCAAGTCCAGCCAGACCAGCGGAGGCGATGGCGGTTATCGCTTTCAGCAGGTGGCGCCCGGTCACTACCGGCTGGAGATCGCGGCTGCTGGGTTCAGCAAGACGGGTATCAGCAACCTCACCATGAACCTGGATGCCCACCTCACACAGGATGTAACTCTGAGCGTGGGGAGCACCGGCGAAGTCGTGGAGGTTAACGGCTACTCTCCACAGATCAATACCGAGAGCAACAGCGTCGGTGGTGTGGTGACTCAGGACGAGATCGACAAGCTGCCCGTCAACAC
>NZ_JBFRCY010000203.1:0-10270 GCF_052113305.1 Terriglobus sp. YAF25 | reverse complement strand
GCGATCAGCACGGCGGCGCGGGCATGGCCTGTATGGAGCTCATCGCCGAGGGCACCGCTCTGGCGAAGGCCGAAGGCATCCCCCTGGAAGCTGCAGCCGAAAAGCTGGTTGAGCTGTACCGCTCCCGGGGAGAACGGCTCGCCGGCATGGGGCATCGTAAGCACAGCACTGACCCGCGCAAGGATGTGCTCTTCGGAATGGCCGATGAGTTCGGCTTGGCCGGCGACGGCGTGCGCTTCATGCTGGCGCTCGAAGACGCAGTAGCGAAGAAGATCAAACCGCTGCCCATCAACATCGACGGCGTGCTGGCGGCTGTGCTCTTCGACCTTGGATTTCCGCCCATCATGGGCAGGCTGATCTTCATTGTGGGACGCGTTGCCGGACTTAGTGCCGAGGTAGCAGAAGAGCTGGCGCGAGAGAAGGCGATGCGTATCCATGTCCCAGTTGTCTACGACGGACCTCCGCCAAGAGATCTGTCGTAACACGCAAATGCTTCAGGAGAACGTATGGCGCCAAAGGTAATTACCGAAGAACAGAAGCAGGAGATCCAGGAGATGGTGGCCCGAGCCCGCGCGGCGATGGACGCCATCAAGGACTACGACCAGGCAAAGGTGGATCGCCTATGCCAGGCTCTCGGCTGGGCAATCGCGAACGAGAACACCTTCACCCGCCTCTCGAACAAGAGCATCGACGAGAGCGGTCTGGGCGATCGGGAGACCCGTCCTGGCAAGCGATTCAAGATCCACGGAATTCTGCGCGATGTGCTGCGGCAGAAGAGCATGGGCATCATCGAAGAGGTTCCCGAGAAGGGGCTGGTGAAGTACGCCAAGCCCGTTGGCGTGATCGCTTCCCTGGTGCCGGTGACCAACGCCGCGCTGACCGAAGCCGGTAACGGCATCTTTGCTATCAAGGCAAAGAATGCTGCCATCTTCTCACCACATCCGGCGAGCAAGAACACCACCATCGAGACCGTAAACATTATGCGCGAGGTGCTGCGGCGCGAAGGCGTACCGGAAGATGTCTTCCAGGTGGTGGAGCGACCCAGCATTCCTGTCGCACACGAGCTGATGGCGCAGTGCGACATGACCATCGCGACCGGCGGCCCGGCGATGGTGAAGGCTGCATACAGCTCCGGCAAACCGGCCTACGGCGTCGGTGCGGGCAACGCCACGATGCTCTTTGATGAGACCACCAATGTGGAAGAAGCGGCGCGCAACACCCGCCTCAGCAAAGTTTCCGACAACGGATCGGGCTGCTCCTCTGATGGAAACCTGATCGTCGAGGCCACCGTCTACGATGCATTGCTGGAGCAGCTACAGAAAGAGGGCGGCTACCTGGTCTCTCCGGACGAGAAGGTGAAGCTGCAGGCGGTGATGTGGGATGCCGAGAACCATCGCACCGCACCGACGATTGCGCGGCCGGCAGCCACGATCGCCGAACTGGCCGGGTTTTCCATCCCCGCAGGCAAGCGCTTCCTGATCGTTCCGGAGGAACATATCGGCAAACAGTATCCCTTCTCGAGCGAGAAGCTTTCACCGGTGCTCTCCATCTTCAAATACAGCGGATGGGAGAACGCGTTGAAGATGGTGACCGAGATCTACAAAGTCGGCGGGCGCGGACACTCCTGCGGCATCTACTCATTCAACGACGAACACATTGATCAGCTTGCACGTCTGGCCCCCGTAAGCCGCATGATGGTGCGGCAGGCYCAGTCGAAGGCCAACTCAGGCTCCTTCACCAACGGCATGGCCATGACCTCCAGCATGGGCTGCGGGATCTGGGGTGGCAATATCACCAATGAGAACGTCACCCTGAAGCATTACATGCAGACCACCTGGGTGAGCCGTCCCATTCCGGAAGACCGCCCATCCGATCAGGAGCTGTTCGGCGAGTTTTACAACACGCAGACTTACTAAGACGTCCAATCAGTCCCTACTGGCCCTGTGCGATACGCACAGGGGCCAATCTTTTGAGTGCAAAGATGCCGTGCTATCCCTGGATTAAATAGCCAAGGCCTGTGCGACATCTGCACAGGCCTTGAGACGTAGTGCTTCGTTAGCGTCTAAAAGATGTACTTGCCGGCGAACTGCATGATGCGCGGATCACCCGCAGTGGTGATGTATCCGAACTGCGAGTTGCTCAGTGCGCTGGTTGGGTTATTGAAGTTTGCTTTATTGGGAACGTTGAAGGTCTCCCAGCGGAACTGGAACTTCTGCGACTCGGTTACCCTGAACTCGCGCGACAGGGACATATCGAGCTGGAAGGCGCCCGGCCCATGCAGCGTGAGCGGACGATCCAGGGCGTAGGTTCCATTCGCAGGAGACGTGAATCCAGACTTCACGAGGACGTTGGTGATGTATCCGTTGGCTACGCTGAATTTCGTCATCGCACCGTATGGATTACCTGACTTGATGGCGAGCTGCCCTCCCACGCCGGTCAGGGCGTTGTCGACGCCGGTCGTCACGGTGTAATACCCACCGCTGCGAGCCGTAAGGATGGTGGAAAGCCCCCACCCGCCAAAGATTAGATTGGCATAGCGCTCCGCGAAATGTGGCCCAGTCAGAATCAGCGAGACATTAGCCACGTGACGACGGTCCGAGTCGCAGTTGGAGTAGCTGGCGGCACGATTCCCAGGGATGACGTACGACGGTCCAGTTAGCTCCGTCGTCTCTGCCTCGCTCAGACAGTGAGACCAGGTGTAGTTGGCCACCATATTCACAGTCTTGGCTCGGCGGTTTACTGAGACCAGCGTACCGTTGTAGTTGGCTGTGCCACCATCATCCAACTGACCGGTCGTGGAGTAGTACTGGCCATTCGCCAGGTTCGAGGTGATCAACCGACGCCGGTTATTCGTATTGCCGGTGGTGGAGCATGCCCCGGACGTCGGACGTAACGATGACTGCATCCCGGCGCAGTCCGTGGAGGCACCCGTCATGGTCCCTGGGATATAGGTAGCCGGGTTCAGCTCATAGCTCGTCATCAAGTGCGTCGTCTTGTTCCCCAGATAGGTTGCGCCAAAGAGCCAGCGTCCTACCTGCTTCTGAACGGAAAGGTTCCACTGCTGCAGATACATCTGCTTCAGGTCCAGCGGCGCATTGACGTAGATGCCCTGCGTGACGAACGGTGTGGTCGGAGTCAGATGGGCAAGCGCCGGGAACGGGTTTCCGCCCGCATACGTGGCCCAGGGATTTGCCAGGTCAACGTTGTTGACGCTGACCGTCTGGCCCCACGGCGGCGAGTTGGAGTAGCGGGTGAAGAAGAACATCTGTGGAGAGTCGTAGAACATGCCATACCCGGCGCGGATCGACAGGGTTCCGTCCTTCGATGGATCCCAGATCAGGCCGACGCGGGGCTGGAAGCCGCTCATGACGTTGCCACGGTTGTAGGAGCGTCCCGGATATCCTGCATCTCCCGGAAAAGTCAGACCGGCAGGAGCAAGGGCGTACTGTGTACTCTTCGCGCCGGCGTTGAAACGATTGATGTCAAAGTTCTGTGCATGGCTGTCTACGTTGTAGAACGGAATGTATGGTTCCCAGCGCAGACCGTAGTTCACAGTCAGATGATTATTGGCGCGCCATGAGTCCTGCGCATAGAGCGCGACATAGTTCCAGCGGTCGTTCTCGTAGTCGGCGTTGCCCTGATTGAAGCTCGCGACCTTGCCCACCATGAAGTCTGCAAAGCCCGCGGTATTGGCGCCGTAGACTGTGCCGTTGAACGTATAAGCCCCATTCGTTGGCCGATTGTTGACGGTGTTCATATAGGCAAACAGATACTGCGCACCAAACGCGAGCGAGTGCGTACCCCGCGTCAGGCTGACGTCATCCCCCACCTGGTACTTCACAGTGTTGAAGTAGCCGATTGCTGAGTTGGCGGACAATCGTTCCCTGGTAACCTCCGAAGAAGAAGAGCTTGTTCTTCCTGATCGGTCCGCCCAGTACTCCGCCAAACTGGTTGCGCTTCAGGTTGTCCTGCGTCTTCACACCATTGACGTAGTTGAAGTAGTTCGCCGCATTGAACATGAAGTTGCGAACAAACCAGAAGACATCGCCGTGGAACTGGTTGGTTCCCCCTTTCGTCACAGCGTTGATCGCGGCCGAGGCATGATTGCCATACTGCGCGGGCAGAGAGCTTGTCTCCGACTTGAACTCCTGCAATGCGTCCGGGAACGGCAGCGGAAGGTTCAGGTTGTTGAAGACATCGTTGTGGTTGCCACCATCCAGGACGTACGCTACGCCGTTCGGCAAACCGCCCGCGACCGCGATCGTAATCGTTGGAAAGTTTTTATTTGTATTCAGATCACCTGCCGGTGCGGTCGTAGTAGCGCCGGCCAAGGCGATGAGCTGTGTTGGATCACGCCCGTTCAGCGGAAGCTCTACTACCTGCGTCCGGTCGATAACCTGACCGACGCCATTGCTTACTGTTTCCACGGAAACACCAGAGGTTGACTCGACCGTGATGACATCCGTGACACTACCAAGCGAGAGCTTCACATCCACGTCGGCATTACTGCCGACCTGCAGCAGAATSCCGGTGATCGTCGATGTCTGGAAGCCCTGCACGGTGACCTGGATCTTGTAAGGGCCGAGCGGCAGGTCGGGTGCGCTGTACGCCCCGTCGCTGGCCGTTTGTACCGTGCGTGTAAAGCCTGTCTCGGTCTGGGTCAGCACTACCGTGACGCCCGGCACGCCGGCGCCCGTAGGGTCCTGCACAATGCCACCGATTCGAGAGGTGTTCAACGACTGCGCCCCCGCAAACGCGCAGCACAAAAGTACTGCGACGAGTAAAACGTAGATTCTTTTTTTGGTCTGCATCACATCCTCACACTGGCTGAAAACCTGACCCGATTGGCCATTTGCACAATCAGTCCTGTTTCTCAATCGGAAGCGGATGCTAGGCGGCGCGTTTTTAAGGTGTCAACACAATTACCGTGCCAATACCGTTCACAAAAGGTATCAGCTTTGCCGTGCGTGCTAGCATCACGACCGGCACACGAAGACGCGCGCGAAGGTAAGGAGAGGTGGAATGGGTAAGAGCAGTTATCTGCGGTTCGCGGTGATCGCAGCCGTACTCGCGGCACCGGTCATCGGCTATGCACAACCGGCTGCAGCGGACTCAGGATGTCCAGCACCAGRTGTGCGTGGGCTGCGTCCTGGCGGACCGAATGGAGGGACAGGCGTACGTCCTGCCGGGCCACCTCCCGAGGCCGTCCCCGCAGGCCCACCGAAGAAGCGCCTGCTGATCTGGGCTGACACACGCAACGGCATCGCACAGCACGATATCGCCCATGCCATCGCGGTGATTGAAGAGATCGGCTACAAGTCCGGAGCCTATGACTCCTGGATTCGGACAGACTCCAACATCATCTCGCGAAATCCGAAGATGACAACCGGCGAACCTGCAAGCGGAGGCCCCAGCCTATGCAACGTCGATGCAATCTTCTTCCTCGGCCACCGCGAGATCGCACTTGACGAACCGCAGAAGACAGACCTGCTGTGGTTCGTCCACGATGCCGGAAAGGGCTTCGTCGCAGCGCACACGGGAACGACTGCGTTTCTCTCATGGCCTGAATTTGGTGAACTGCTCGGCGGACGCTTCGATCAACACCCATGGGGAACCATCGAAGCTCCTGTAATCGTCACCGACCCGAAGTTCCCGGGTATGGCGCAGTTTGGACCAACCTTCACGATGCGCGATGAGTTCTATCAAAGCAACGGCTTCTCTCCGGAGAAGAGCCGTGTGCTGATGCGCCTGGATACAACGCATCTGAACAACGACCCCAAGCGCGGCGTGAAGGCGGAAGACTATCCTTACGCGCTGACCTGGGCAAAGAGCTACGGCAAGGGACGAGTCTTCTACTCCACCTTTGGACATGCGCCTTCCATCTGGGATAACCCGAAGATCCAGGAGATGTATCTCCAGGCTATCAAGTGGGCACTCGGGGAGCTTGATGCGGATGCATCACCGATAGCCATGCCGCCACCCGCACCAGGAGCATTGCCGGAGAAGGCATCCGAGTAGGTAGCGCAATACTTCTGAGTGGGATTCCTTCTGTTGAGGGAATCCCACTTTGCCTTATCTCCTTTTCTTGCCCGAACGCTACGCTTGACGCTACTTTCCTGCCGTATGTTTCGCGGCCGGCTTGGCAGCGCTCTTCGGCAGAGCAAATGCGATAACAGCATCAGCCACTGGGTCCCGTAGAAAACCACCTCCGGCGGCAGACACAATCACGTACTGGCGGCCGTCCTTACCGAGATAAGTTGCGGGAATTGAGTGCGCAGGCGCATCAATCTTTGTAGACCAAAGCTCTTTGCCGGTTTTCGAATCGAAGGCACGGAACTTTGAGTCAACGGTGGCTCCGATAAAGATGAGGCCGCCGGCAGTGTTAATGCCTCCGCCAAGATTCGGTGTTCCGGTCTTGAGTCCCTTCTCTTCAAGCTCTGGAAACGCTCCGAGAGTCGATCTCCACGCGATCTCACCGTTATTGATGTTGACCGCCACCAGCTCCCCCCAGGGAGTCGGGGCGCAGGAGTAGCGCGTATCAGGCTGCCAGAAGCGCTGACCTTCTGGCGTGATCTTGCTGTAGCGCGGACCGGTGGGCGCAGTAGCAGGACGGTCTGCAAATTCCTGGTCGGGCGGGCCGGAAGGCTGCTGCCCTCCAGTTCCCGGCGGCGGACCTGACGGGCGGCCGCCACCCTGGGCGCCTGGGCGAGGTCCACCGAAACGTGGCCCACCGGTGCCGATATGCCCCCACTGGCCTGCGTTCATCACGTTAGTGAAGACGAGTCCAAGGGCCGGGTTGTACGAGACACCATTCCAGTTGCCGCCACCGACGGCGCCGGGAAATTCAACAACGTCCTGGTTGAGTTTCCACGCATTGAAGGGAACCGCATCCTCGAGCTTGTATTTCTTCCAGAGCCCCTCGCAATAGTCGGTCAAACTCTGGGTAATGTTCTTCGGCAGCTCCTCGTGCTTCATGCTGATGCGCGCGATCGGCTCCGGTTTGATCGGAAACGGCTGAGTCGGAGAGGACTTCTCGCCGGGGACTGTGCTCGGTGGCACAGGCCGCTCTTCTTCACCGAAGATCGGTTTACCGTTGCGGCGATCGTAGATGTACATCAGGCCGGTCTTTCCCATGTGAACAACGGCTGGAATCACCTTACCCTTTTGCCTAATCTCTACCAGGGTGGGCGCCGCTGCGGAATCGAAGTCCCAAAGATCATGATGGACAAGCTGGTGATACCACTTCAGCTTGCCGGTATTGGCATCGAGCGCCAGCAGCGAGGTTCCATACAAAGTGTCGCCTGGACGGCTGATACCGACATAGTCCGGCGATGGTGGCGCCGTCGGGATGAAAGCGATGCCAAGTTTTTCGTCAACCGTAATATGCCCCCATACATTGACGCCGCCTGTAGTCTTCCAGGCATCGTTGTCCCAACTCTCGTGCCCGGGCTCTCCGGGTTGCGGTACCAGGTTGAAGTTCCACACCATCTTGCCGGTCTTGGCATCCCAGGCGCGGACATGCGTATCCGTCGTCGGCAGAATGAGCATGTCCTTGTAGACGGCTGGAGGTGAGGTCATCTTGGACTTGATATCGAGGTAACCGTTTTCGCCAAACTCGGGTACGGGCTTACCGGTCTTTGCGTCCAGTGCCACGATGCGGCCCTTCTCGACGGAGCCGATAATCCGTGCGGGCGAGGTCTTATTGCCGGGCCAATAAGCAACGCCGCGTAACGTAGTCTCCTGGGCAGAGAATTTCCAGATCTGTTCGCCAGTGACACCATCAATGGCGAAGTACCCGTTCGGTGACGACATGTAAACAACCGAATCCACAATGACCGGCGTACCTTCGTTCTGAGTATCCCCGCCAGTGTGAAAGGTCCAGGCGCGCTCAAGTCTTGCAACGTTGGCCGGGTTGATCTGAGTCAACTTTGAAAATCGCGAGGCGCTCTGGTCTTGCCCATAAGAAGCCCAGTTTGACTGTGACCACAACGGGGTGACGCCGGCCAACGTAGTTAGCACCGCAAGACTGCGTAGATATGGATTTGTCATTTGCTCTTTCACATTGCACACGCCTCAGGAGCGCGTGGCCATTCAGCATAAATGGCTATCATGGAAAAACACGAGGTTGTTACCGTATCTACACCGAAGCCTGACCGGTGGAATGTCTCCGGCCGCCGAACGCGGCAAAATCGTCGGTTCACTGATGGCCGGTCTACTCTCCGGCGTTCTGCTTGCGCCGACCTTGGGGCTTTATCGATGATCGATGTCGCTACCTCGGATCCATTTCACATCGATTTCGTCCGCTATCCCCTACTGCAAGACCTTCTTATAAKCTCCAAGTACCAGTGCGCCGTCTTTTGTCACGACAACATCGTCTTCAATCCGAATACCGCCATGTGCGGTCGTATAAATGCCGGGCTCCACTGACGTAAACATACCTTCTTCCAGTACATCCTCCGAACGCGGCCCAAGAATGGGCGCCGGCTCGTGATATCCAAAGCCAAGACCGTGACCTGTGATGTGTGGGAAGCTGGAGCCGTACCCAGCTTCTTCAATCACGGCTCTGGCCGCGGCATCCACGTCTCTGGCGCGTACGCCGGCACGCACAGAAGCAACCGCCGCCTCCTGTGCCTCGCGTACCGTTTCGAAGATCCTCATCTGCTTATCGCTCGCGCGCCCCGCGACGCGAACACGCGTCCGGTCTGCCCAGTAGCCATCGACTACGACTCCAAGTTCCAGTACCGCAATATCTCCATCGGCCATCGGTCTCGTGGTGGAGATGACGTTCGGCCGATGCGCATAGGCTGTCTCTGTCGCCCCTGTCGTCACTTGAGCAAAAGCTCTCACGCGCACACTGTCGCGATACCCGGTACCGTGCACCATCACCGCCTGTTCCACCAGGGCAGCAAGCTGCACTCCAGAGATGCCAATATTGACAGCCTGCTCAAAGGCCTCCAGGCCGAAACACGAGACCTCACTCGCAATCGCGAGCCGCACGATCTCATACGCTGTCTTGCGCACCCGCCCTTCGAGCATCAACCGTGTCACATCGACGAGCGTCTTTCCCTCGCACGCCTCAGCGAGTAGGCATTGAAAGGAGGTTGTGGGCACCAGGCCTTCGGCCGCATTCCATGAAGGGRCAACCGTCTCGAAGTCTCCCTCATACCCAATGGTGCGCCACCCTGGCTTCATCTGCTGCGCCAGCAGATCCTTCACGACCAGGGCCGCCGGCGGATCCAGTGCGCCGCCCAATGGATAGTAGATCGCCTCACACTCAACGAGAGAGGCGCACACCTCCGCCTGGTAACACTCCGGAACAATGCAAACTGATTTTCCTTCACGGGGAAAAACCAGATACGCAGCGCCAATCATCGGCCAGTGCCCACTCAGCAACAACACATTCTCCGGCAGACGAAGAATCAGTACATCCAACTGTTGCGCTTCCATGGCGTGACGCATGCGGAGCCTGCGTTCCTGATTCACCATTCTCTGTTCACCATCCGTCTTCTTCCCTTGCATTGACAATCCCTGTTCTGCTTAACCCGCACCGATAAGCCCGGATACAGCAACATGCCGCCGTCAGAATAAATGGTTGCCCGTGAATGTAATCCGACTGATCTGAAACAAGCCACACCGCAAGTTGCGTGATGCCATCGGGCTCCCCAATCGTTTGGAGGGAATCAACTTCAGCAGCAATTGATCGAATAGTTAGGGAGTTTGCTTCTCATCTTCAGCGCTCATGATTCCGTGCGCTGGATAGAACTTCACGAAGACGAACCAGCATCGAGCGAATGGTATCGCTGTTCTTATGGGGCCGACTAACTCAACCTGATCTCTGCCGCGCGTGAGCTTACCCAACGCAGCTAAGAAAATGCACTATTGGTTGCCCCCAGGGAATCGAACCGATTGAAAACAAGGAAGATAGCAAAGATTTCCACTGGGTACCCGGAATCGTACCCCAGAAAACTCAGCCGGACGCGATCCTGCTTGGCGTGGTTTCGCAATCCAAATCTGCACGGTGGAAATGACGAGGAGTGGACTCTCCCTGCCGTGGCTGCATTCAATCGGCAAAAACGCTTTGCCTTTACAAAAAGACACCCCTCCCCAAGGGTAGGAAGAGGTGTGAAAAACCATATGCCTTAGTTCGGATGGAGCCTAACACGCTTGAGTCGGGTCAAGAGCCTCGATCCCATCCCGCGAAGCAGGCCCGATCATCGTTTCAGAACGATCAGCTTCTCGCGAGTCATCTCGCGCATACTATGGCCAATCC
>NZ_JBFRCY010000202.1:0-7171 GCF_052113305.1 Terriglobus sp. YAF25 | reverse complement strand
GAACTCGAGTACGGCGAGCCGTCGACGGAATTCCCTGAATTTTGTCAAAGGTGTCGCCGCCATTCCGGCTCTTGTAGATACCGGAACATGCGCTGGCATAGACAATCTCAGGAGTTTTCGGATGGACGATAATGGAAAAGACGTCGGAATCATCGATCATTCCGTCCTTGATGTTCTTCCAATTCACCCCGCCATCGGTTGTCTTCCAAGGCAGATGCCAGGTTCCTGCATAAATCGTCTTGGGATCCTTCGGATCGATCGCAATGGACTCGACCTCATGAATCTCGGTACTGCCCGCTGGGCTGATCAGCGTCCAATGCTGTCCACCATCGGAGCTCCGGAAGATACCATCGAGCGTTCCGGCAACTAATGTCTTGGGAGACGACGGCGACTCCGAAAGAGACCGAATCGACTGACCATGCATTGAGGGCGATTCCACCCATGTCATGCCGGCATCGCGGCTGATATAGAAAGCACCATCCGTACTACCGAGCACCCATGCGCCGGCATAGAGCACGTTGGGCTCCGCGGCATCGACCACAATATTGTCGATCACCAGATCATCGCGATTTCCCAGACGCGCAAGGCGCTTCCATGTCCGACCGCCGTCATGGCTGTCGTACATCCAGCCGATGGCTGTTCCCAGATATACATGCTTATGATCGTGTGGATCTTCCGCGAAGGCGCGGGCCGAACCCCCATCCGGACCGAACGGGAACCATGTCACGGCGTGCAGCCATGAAGACACCAGATCACTTCCGTCAGACCGCTGGTGCTGAAGGTAGCGCCAGCAGGGATCAGAGTGGTGGTGACGGTCTTGCCTTCGGTGGTGGAGGTATAGGTGGCAACGCGGGAAGCGTCGATACCCTTGTCCTTCACCAGGTACTCCTTGGCGTTAAGAGCACGCTCAGAAGATACCGTATCGCCATGCTTCTCCTTGCTGTCAGCGGAGCCGGCCAGAGCAACCTTGGCATCGGACGAGCGCTGCAGGTTCAGAGCGACGTCGTCGAGGCAGGCCTTGCCCTCGTTGTCAACACGGGACGGACGCTTCTTATCGCGCTCGAAGTTGACCGTGCAGAGGCTCGAGGTCTTCGGAGCCGGTGGCGGCGGCGGAGCAACAACGCTGACCGAGGTAGTGGCCGATGCGGTCTGGCCCTTATCGTCAACTACGTTGCAGGTGACGGTAACGGTGCCAGGCGCAGCGCCGGCGGTGCTCAGGGTAGCGGAGGTTCCGTTGCCGGAGACCGAACCGGAGGTCGAGCTATAGCTGTAGGTCAGAGGACGGTTCTGCGGGCTAACACCGTTTGCAGTGATCGTCGCAGACTCACCCGGGCGAAGGCTGGATGGGCTGGCCGAGCAGCTGATGGTCGGCGGCTCGAAGGCCTTGACCGTGAACGGAGCCGAGCAGTCGGCAAACTGACCGACCTTCTTGCCCTCTTCCACATGACCCTTGACGGTATAGCTGCCAGGGTTCAGCGACTTGGTGTCAACGTTCGCGGTGCTGGAAGTACCGGAAACAGAGCCGGCATCAGAGGTCCAGCTATAGGTCGCGGTCTTCTTCGGGTTCAGGTTTGCGGCAGTGCCGGTCACCGTGACGGGATCACCCGGGAAGACAGTCGCAGGCGACGCAACGCAGGAGTAGGTCACAGGAGGCGGCGGAATGATGCTGCCAATGTGCCACAGGAGACCGCTGCTCAACTGAGCAGCGCTGATATTCGCGCGTCCACCGACCACTCCGCCGCCGGGGTTCGCGGGACCAAAGTTGTCGTGAATGTATTGGTAGTCCGCCTGGAAGAGGCGAATGCCCAGCTTGTGATTGAACAGCGGCGTGTCATAGTCCATACCGCCGCCGGCCGTCAAAGCAGTGCCCCACATTGTCGGGTTGTAGCCCGCAATAGTGTTCGGGCCGCCGAGTTTCGCACCACCAACCAGGCCGTGTGCGAAGACGGTAAAGTTCTGGGCGGGATAACGGAAGATCGGACCGGCTGAAATGGTATAGAGAGAATCGTTCTTACCATCCGGATGGGCCGCGAAAACAACTTCGCCGCCAACATACTTATTGAAGTAATAGGCACCGCTACCGATCGCACCAAGGTCGATGGAGCTGTACTGGATGTTGGCAGGCTTGATGGGGCTATGCGTACCGAAGTACGAGTATCCCAGGAAAATATCAGCGCGCGACGGGTTGGGTTCCGACGGGGCCGCCGGAGCCGTCTGCGCTTGCAGCCCGGTGACCCCAAGGCTGACGGCGCAGGCAGCGAGTAGAAGTCTACCGAAACTGCGAACTGGGCGTTCGAACATTTATTTCCTCCGCGAATACTTACATGTTGTGCTCTGAGCTCAAATGCTTACAGACTCAGTGGCTTACGAATTCCCTCAAAAGTGTAGCGCACCTGAGTTTCGGTTCAGCTACAAATTCCGGGCGGTACTCAACTTACTACCCCGTTTTACGGGATTTTTACCCCATGAAACGAGTTTCTCAGGCAAGGTTCAACGCTTTCTTCAACGTTCCCCTCTCCTTTTGAATCTTTTCCTGCAATAAGGTGATGGCATAGATGAGCTGTTCTGGACGGGGTGGGCACCCAGGCACGTAGACGTCAACCGGAATAACCTGGTTTACGCCCTGCATCAGTGCGTAGTTGTTGAAGACGCCTCCCGAGGTTGCGCACGCGCCCATCGAGATAACCCACTTTGGCTCTGGCATCTGCTCATACAAGCGGCGAATCACGGGAGCCATCTTCTGGGAGACACGGCCTGCGATCACCATCAAATCGCTTTGCCGCGGTGAAGGACGGAAGACCTCAGCGCCAAAACGCGCGATGTCATACCGCGAGCCGCCCATGGACATCATCTCGATCGCACAGCAAGCCAGACCAAAGGTCATAGGCCACACCGAATTCTTTCGAACCCAGTTAATGGCCGCGTCCATAGAGGCCAAAACGACGCCCTCTGGCTGATCGTAGCCCCAGGACACCTCTTCCAGCTTTTCGCGATTCTTGCCAAAGCTGTCCAAGCTGCCAAAGAGATAGCGATCATTCTTTTCGGGCCCGTTCATCGGGCGACCATTGCTCGAGGTTTCCTGCGCCGGAGTGCTCATACTCTCAATATATAGAACGGATTACGCGGATGTGGAACCAGCCGGAATCTTCCCTATCTGTCATGATGCCTGTGGAACCCGAGATGTTGCCTGTTTTATCTGCAGAACACCGTATTTCCTGTGCTCTTTTCCGGCAGCCTGAGCGATATTCGGAATCGAAACCATGTAATGCGCCCCAAGGGAGAAACCGTTTCACCGTGTGTAGCTACCACTGAATGGGCGGTTTCACTCAGATGCGAGGCGACCATTGCCGCCAAGCCAGCCTGATCTGCCGTGCCTGCAACGATCCTGGCGTCCAGAATACGAAGTTCTCCGGACTGCGTCTGCTGCACCAAGGACGTCAACCGCCCTTCTGCCGAACGACGTGAAACAGAATCCTGAGCCCCGATGTAATTGTTATAAGCCATTACGAGCCTGTTGAAAGCATCAGACGCTGTAACAAAACGGAAGTTGCGTGGATTCCAGGCAATCGCATCCTGGGCTCGAAAGCTGAAGTCCGTCGAGACGGCCAACGCTGTTACCGACTGATACGGGGGCGTCGCAAGTTCGGCATAGTCATGCTGCGGACGAGGTTTGCCTATCGGCAGCACACGCAATAGCCACCCAGAAGGCAACGGGTCGAGTACGAGCTCCAGATCGCTGTTGATCGCATGACGATAGGGCTGGCCAAACGAGACTTCCCCCTCAAAGCTGGAGACGGTGCACTGCTGGTTCTGCCCCCAGACTGTTAACGAAATGCAAAACAGCGCAAGGATACTGAAGTGCCTAGCTCGCATTATCCCTGACCGCCTTGAGCAACGTTTCCTTCAGCTGGGCCTGATCGGTCTGGCTGAGCTTGCCCCCTTCTTGCGTCAGATAAAACACGTCGATGGCGGTATCTCCCTCGGTATCGATCAATGCAACCTCAATGCTGCAGCCAAACGTGGCCAGAGCCTCACTGAGCGCATGAAGCAGGCCTGGGACATCCTGCGCGACCACCTGCAGCAGTGTGCAGTGCGTGGAGGCGATGTCGTCGAAACTGATAGCCGTCTCTACGGTGACCAACGGCGCACGTCTCCTGGTGCGGCGCCTGCCGGCAAGAAACTTCTCCAGAGGAATCTCTCCGCCGGCTACCTTCCGCACGCTCTCCAGGAACGGCTCACGCTCGCTGGGATTGAGCTCCAGGGTCCGAAAGCTATCGGTAAAGTGAAAACTGTCGACGACGATACCGCTGGCGTCCGAGAAAGCGTCCGCGGTCACAATGTTCATGCCCCAGCCCGTGAGAGCGCCTGTCATGGCTGCAAAGAGCATCGGACGGTCTTTGGCGATCAGCGTTATCTCCCAGTCAGCGCTGCTCTGCTGAAGACTGAGCTGAATGGAACCGTCCTGAGCTTTCTCCGCCATCTGAAAGTGCACGCGGATCTCGTCCGGAGTCCTTGTGTGCAGGTAACGCTGGGGAAATCCATCAAGAAACTCACGGATAGATTCGGCCTTGGCGGGCTGCAGTGCGGTGACACGGCGGACGAGCTCACGCTCCATCTTCGTGTCCACACGATCTTCATCCACGCTGCGATCCAGATAGTTGGAGGTTGCCATATACAACCGCCACAGGTTCTCGGCCTTCCATGGAGTCAACGCATCAGGATGGACGGCATTGATGTCAGCGTAGGTGAAGACAACCAGCATGCGGAGCTGCTCATGTGTCTGCACCTTGGAGGCAAAGATGCGCACCGTCTCCAAGTCAAAGATATCGCGGCGGAGAGCATTCGACATCTCCAGATGATTCCGGATGAGCGACAGGACCAGGCCGGTCTCATGCAAATCGAACTCCAGGCGTGAGCAGACGCTTTGCGCCATGCGCGAACTCTCGACCGCATGGTCGTCGCCGCTGCGTCCTTTGCCGGTATCGTGCAGCAACGCTGCCAGATACAGCAGTGCGGTGTGCTCGATCTCATCGCGGATGATGCCGAACTTCCTTGCCCAGTCCGCCAGTGGACCTTCCACGACCCGCGGCAGGCCATGCAGGGTGTCAATCAGAAGGAAGGTGTGCTCATCCACGGTATACCGATGGTAGGCATCACGAATCACCAGGGCGTCGATACCGTGAAACTCCGGCAACATCAGTTCCAGGATGCCCAGGGCATGCATGGTACGCAGAGCCTGGCCGGCAAATGGACCGGTCAGGATGGCGCTTAGGTGCCTCCACAGCGCGGGCCCATCTTCAAGGCTGGAAGAGAGCATCGGGAGCGCATCCGCAAGACRCATCTCCGCATTGCGGCTGAGGCGCAGACCCTGGGCGGCGATCGCTTCAAAGATAGCGAGCACCGTCTCCATCTCATGCGCGGGGTCCATCCCCTTTTCTGCCTTGTCGAGAAGGACAATCCCCCGCTCCACACGAAAGCCGAGGGGCGCCTGCTTCCCGCCGGGCTTTAGACCGAATGCACGCGCCGCGAGGCTCTTCTTCTGCGGAATCTCATCGAGCAATTGCAACGTACGGCGCTCAATGCTGCGTGCATGGCGGAAATAGTTCCGCATCCAGTAAGCAGCATCTGCCTTCCCTCGTCCGCTGAGACCGATGCGGGCGGAGGCGGCGCCATCCTGAGCCTGCCAGTCCAATACGTTGTCATCCCGGTCATGACGGTAGTGCAGGTACGCCCGCACGGTCTTCAGAAAGTCAACCGCTTCAGAAAATTCGGCATCGTCCGCGATCGGAAACTCGGGTACGGGCTTCCCCTTGCCATCTGCCGCCAGCTTGAGAATCTGGGGCAGCCAGCCGCAGACATGCGCATCACGAAGGCCGCCCGGGCATTCCTTGATATTGGGTTCGAGATGAAAGAGTGTATTGCCGTAACGGGTATGGCGCTCTGCGGTCATCTGCTGCAGTTGGGCCAGAAGCCCAGTGCTTTCCTTTGCCAGAAGACGCGGCAACAGCCTCTCACTGAGTGCTGCGTAGAGTTCCTGGCTGCCCGTAAGAAAACGATGATCGAGCATGGCGATGGCAAACTCGACATTAGTCGGGTCGAACCGTTCGCATTCCAGTAAGGACCGTGTTACCGGAGCCAGACGAATGCCGCAGTCCCACATCTGCTGCGAGAGGGTCCGCACCCCATCGGTCAATGCCTTGGCCGGTCTGGCGTCATTCAGCAGGACCAACAGGTCGACATCCGAGCAGGGATAGAGCTCCTGACGACCATAGCCACCAATCGCAATCAGTGCAGCAGCATCTCCCAGGCCGGTGGATTGCCATAACCCTCGTATGACTTCGTCGACGGCAATCGACCGGGCGGCAACCATCCGCGATCCGTCGGGCAACTTTTCAAAGACCTGCCGGACTGTCTCCATCTGATGCTCGTAAATCTCGCGCACCGGAGATGTGACCTTACTTGCGGGCTGTGACTTTAAAGACATTCGCTGTATGCCGTGTGTGAAGCTCCAGCATACAGCGAAGAGAGGGGAATATTGTGGAAGGAGTTAGATGGCAATCTCGCCGCGTTCTTCATTACGAATCCGGATCACCTCGTCCACGCGAGAGACGAAGATCTTGCCATCGCCGATCTTGCCGGTCTGGGCGGCCGCAATGATGGCATTAATCGCCTTCTCGGCAATATCGTCAGCAACAACGGTTTCGATCTTAATCTTTGGGAGCAGGTCCACGGAGTATTCGCGACCGCGATAGAACTCCGTGTGGCCCTTCTGGCGGCCGTGGCCGCGTGCTTCCAGGATAGTCATTCCCTGCACGCCAATCTCGACCAGAGCGTCTTTTACTGCATCCAGTTTTCCGGGTTGAATCACCGCTTCAATCTTCAGCATCGTTTCAGTCCTTTTTCCGTGCGGCGCGTGCTTAGTGCGCCGAAGCCTCTGCGTGGTAGCCCTCTTCTCCGTGTTGCGACAGGTCAAGGCCAATCGCCTCATCTTCCGGCGAAACCCGCAGACCAATCAGCTTATCAACAATGAAGAGCAGGATGAGTGTTCCGACGATAGAGATACCCCACGCCAGCCCCACACCGATGGCCTGGTTAAGAACCTGCGTGTGGTTGCCCTCGAAGAAGCCAGTCGCCTTCCCTGGTCCGAGAAGCGGATTGATGGAGCTGTTGG
>NZ_JBFRCY010000201.1:0-6431 GCF_052113305.1 Terriglobus sp. YAF25 | reverse complement strand
GAGGTAGCAAGCGCGGCAGTGGAAAGCTTGAGGAACTCGCGGCGATCAGTCTGCGAAGTGGCCATAGATCATCTCCGTACGTCGAAATCGAAAGGTTTTACTGGCGGACGGACAGTGTACAGAGCCGACGGTACTTTTGTCTTGTCTCGAACCGACGCAGGCCGTCTTCTTCCCCGCACAGGCCAGGTAATTCATCGACTTGCAATAAAAAGGGCCGCGATGTCTTCCTGACATCACGGCCTTTTTGTGGACTTCAGAAGCGTTACGAAAATTACTGCAGATCGCGGTAGATCTTGCGGGCGAGCAGGTTTTCGATCTTCTCCTGGCGACCCGAACGAGGCTGGGGCTGGATCGCATCTTTCTCGGCCTTCGCAGCAATCTCCTCCAGGGAGAGCTTGCCGTTGAACATGGCCTGTGCCTCCGGAGTCTTCCAGCCRGCATAGCGCTCGGTGAGGATGGAGTCGTACTCGCCCTCTTCGATCAGCTTTGCGGCTGTCAGGAAGGAGCGGGCGCAAAGATCCATGCCGCCGACGTGGGCATACACCAGGTCCTCGGCGGTGAAGCTCTGGCGACGGACCTTTGCGTCGAAGTTGCATCCGCCCACGCCAAGGCCGCCGGCCTTGATGACCTGGTACATCGACATGGTCATGCTCCACAGGTCATTCGGGAACTGGTCAGTATCCCAGCCCAGCAGTGCATCGCCGCGGTTGATATCCAGCGAGCCCAGAATGCCAAAGGCGCCCGCGGTGGCAATCTCATGCTCAAAGGTATGACCGGCCAGCGTGGCGTGGTTAGCTTCGAGGTTTACACGCACCTCATTCTCCAGGCCAAAGCGCTTCAGGAAGCCGTAGACCGTCGCCGTATCGAAGTCATATTGGTGCGAGGTCGGTTCCTTCGGCTTCGGCTCAACCAGGATCTGCCCCTTGAAGCCGATCTTGTGCTTGTAGTCGACCACCAGCGAGAGGAAGCGGCCCATCTGCTCCAGTTCCTGCTTCATGTCGGTGTTCAGCAGCGTCTCATAGCCCTCGCGTCCGCCCCACAGAACGTAGTTCGAACCGCCGAGCTTCATCGTCGCGTCCATGCAGTGCTTCACCGTGGCAGCGCACCAGGCAAAGACCTCGGGATCAGGATTGGTGGACGCGCCGGCCATGAAACGCGGGTGCGAGAACAGGTTCGCCGTTCCCCACAGCAGCTTCGTCTTCGACGAGCTCATCTTCTCGCCCAGGTAATCGACGATGGTATGCAGGTTCTTCAGCGTGCCTGCAAGCGTCTCCTCCGCGGGGGCAACATCGGCATCGTGGAAGCAGTAGAACGGCACATCGAGCACGCGGAAGAAGTCGAACGCGGCATCGGCCTTCTGTTTTGCCAAAGCGATGGGGTCGCCCGCACCCATCCACGGACGATGAATCGTGGGCCCGCCAAAGGGATCGCTTCCTGTCATCGCGAATGAGTGCCAGTAGGCCACGGCGAAGCGAAGATGCTCGCGCAGCGGCTTGCCCAGCACGACGCGGTCGCCGTCGTAGTACTGATAGGCCAGGGGATTGGTGCTCGCGGCACCTTCAAATTTCACCGTAGGAAAGTTGCTGAAGATCGTTTCAGACAAGTGGTTCTCCAATCTGGATCATAGGTTCGGAAACTGAGCTTTGAGTACAGCGTTGTAGCGGTCCTGCGCCGCACGATAGGCGGCACGTTTCTCCGCCCGGGGGTGAGCTGTCTTCTCCTCATCGACGCTGACAAGGCGCTCGGAGAGCACAGCAAAGGTGACCGGAGTTCCCTGCTGGCTCTTGTACGCATACATGGCCTGAATCGCCGCCCCAAGRCAGCCAGCCTCTTCTTCAATCGGTACCTGGATCACCGCACCGGTGGCATCGGCAATCATCTGCCGCCACTCTGCCGAGCGCGAACCGCCGCCGATCACCTGAATCTTGCTGGCAGGCTGACCCTGCAAAATCAGCTCAAGGCCATTCAGCACACCGAAGGTCACGCCCTCAATCACGCTGCGCAGCAAGTTGCCGGCGCTGAAGTTCGTGGCCGTTACACCATGCATGCTGCCCTGTGCCGTCGGCAGGTCCGGCGTGCGCTCGCCGTTCAGGAACGGAAGGAAAGTAATACCGTCCGCACCGGGATTGGTCGAGGCCAGAACCGGATCAATATCTTCGACGCCCTTGCCCAGCACATGCAGAGTCTGTGTCACCACATTGGTAGCGTTCATGGTACAGACCAGCGGCAGCCATCCACCCGAGGAGGAGCAGAACGGCGCGACACTCGGATCAATGCTGTCTAGCGGCTTCTCCAGGAAGGAATAGACCGTCGACGAGGTGCCCAGGCTCAGCGTCACAATCCCCGGACGCACATTGCCTGTTCCAATAGCGCCCATCATGTTGTCGCCACCGCCGGAGGAGACAACGCACTGTGGCGATAGTCCAAGCTCGGCCGCGACCTCGGGGCGAACTGTGCCGACAAGTTGCTCTACCTTCAGCAGCGGAGGCAGTGCTGCCGCAAGCTGGCCGGTACCGCCGTCGATCTCATCAAGAATCTCGCGAATCCACTCACGCGTACGAATGTCGAAGAAGGCCGTGCCCGAGGCGTCGCCGTACTCGGCATACAGCTGTCCGGTCAGCCAGAAGTTCAGATACTCGTGCGGCAACAGGATGTGACGGATGCGGGCAAAGTTCTCCGGCTCGTTCTCCTTAACCCACAGCAGCTTCGAGACGGTATAGCCAGTCATCGGCAGAATGCCGAAGCGCTCCATCATGGCGCTCTTTCCGCCCAGCCGCTCAATCAAGGCAGCGTTCTGCGGAGCGGTCTCGGTGTCGTTCCACAGCTTCGCGGGACGGATCACCTGCTTTGCCTCGTCCAGAATCACCAGGCCGTGCTGCTGTCCGCTCACGCCCAGCGCCAGGACCTCGGCGCCATGGTGGCTCACCGCCTGCGTTACGCTGGTGCGCAGAGCATCGACCCACCACTGCGGCTCCTGCTCGCGAGCCCCGCTGGCACGCTCAATCAACTGATGCCTGGCATACCCACGACCACGGACTGCGCCCGCCTCGGTGATGAGAAGAGCCTTTGTACCCTGGGTTCCGCAATCAATTCCCAAGTACATAAATCAGAGCTCCCATCTGGTTTGAAGTTCTAAAGAAAGGAGGCTGTGAAGGGGCCGCAGTTTCTTTATTTTCCGTCCAAAAATATATCAACATGTTCTTTCCATGGTCAATGAAATCCGTTTTTCATGGATCAAGGGCGGCGTGATGCGTCGTGCGTCGAACGGTGGTACGAGGCATGGCGCTGCATCAGCATTGCGGCACTTCCGCTCAGGCGGGCTAACTCTGCATCACCGGTGGCGCGCAATAACGGCGGGGGACCGGCCAGCATGGATGCCGCCAGCTCCTGCGCAACAACGGGCCCGAAACGATCCCACGAGGCGGTGATATCGCCCACAACCAGAATAAGCTCCGGAGAGATGCTGGTCGTAATCAGCCGCAGGCCCCGGCCAAGAGCGCGGGCTTGGTCGGTCAGCGCCTCGATGGCGTTCTCATCGCCCTCTTCGCAGAGCTGCAGCAGCTCATAGATATCCTTCACCTTACGGCGGCTGGCCTCGTTGAAGTTCCGGATGGCTGCGCGTGAGGACGCGACCATCTCCCAGCAACCCTTCTGTCCGCACTGGCACAGAGGTCCATTGGGGTCGATCGAGACGTGGCCGAACTCGCCGGCCATACCGTTGTACCCCGAGTGCATGTGTCCACCGGCAAGAATCGCGGCGCCGACACCTTCGGCCACGGCAACCAGCACGACATCCTTGGCGCCCTGCAGCCGGCCGAACCAAAGCTCTGAGATCAGGCAGACATTGGCATCGTTGTCGATCTCTACCTGCAGGCCGGAGACATCTTCCAGCGCCTTCTTCAGATCGAACTCGTGCCAGTGCATATTCGGCGCCAGCAGCACACGCTGAGTCGCGGGCTGGACGCGGCCCGGAAGACTGACCCCGATCCCCTCGAACGACTTGGTGGCGTGCTCGTCACGCAGCGCCCGCATCCGCTTTCCAATCTGCGCGATTGTCTTCTTCAAGTCCGACGAGGTGGTGATGGTCTCGCGCGACAGGAAGCGCCCGCTCAGATCTGCCACCGCCAGAATGGCGCGGTCTGGACGCAGATCAAGCGCCAGCGTCACCTTGTCGCTGTTGACCGAAAGCATGGTGGAGGGCCGTCCGCGCGCGGGCTTGACCACCGCGCCTTCCTTCACCCAGTTCTCCTGGATCAACTGCTCGACAATCGCCGACACCGTGCTTGGACGCAGGCCGGAGAGGCGCGACAGATCGGCGCGCGCCAGCGGCTGCTTGAAACGGATGAGTTCGAGGATGATGTCGCGATTGATGTCGCGAGCCATCTCACTGGAGGCAGGCTGGAATGACGCCAGATCGATCTGGCGCACTCCATGGGTCTGCCGTGTATTCGGTTTTCTGGACTTCGGAGAACTCATCGTACCGATCAGTAGAGCATTTTCCCTGTAGGTGTAGAGTTGGGTTTCCGCATCTATGGGCGTTTTCCGCAATGAAAACGCTGCTGCACTCCTCTTCCGGGATACCCAGCAACAGGGAAAATGCTCTTAGTCCCACCATGGTACGACAGCAAGTCACATCACCGTAACTACTTAAGCGACGTCCAGGAAGATTGGTTCGCTGAGGAGCTCAATGACGCCTCAATGAACTTCAGTCCGTTCACACCATCCTGGCAGGTAGGCAGCAACAACGACGTCGGTGCGGGATCACGCTCTTCCAGCCTCGCCGTAATACGTTCCGCCAGGTCGGCATAAAGCTGCGCAAAGGCCTCGAAGTATCCCTCGGGATGGCCCGCCGGCAAACGCGCCGCAGCGGCATTCAACGCTCCGCCACCCCGGCTCAGAATCTGCGTCGGCTGGTTCAGCGGTGTATAGCGCGCGTAGTTCGGGTTCTCTTGGTTCCATTCCAGCGAACCGGCTTCACCGTAGATACGCAGATTCAGGTTGTTCTCATTCCCGATGGCGATCTGCGACGACCAAAGGCTGGCCTTGGCGCCACCTTCGTAACGGATCATTGCCTGGACGTTGTCATCCAGCCGTCGCCCTTCGACAAAAGTCGTCAGATCGGCAGAGATCGATGCCGGCTCCAGCCCGCTGACGAAGTAGGCCAGGTGATAAGCGTGCGTTCCGATGTCGCCCAGGCAGCCGGCGGGGCCGCTGCGCTTGGGATCGGTGCGCCATTCCGCTTGCTTGTTCGCTCCCGAGCTCTCCAGCGGAGTCGCCAGCCAGCCCTGCACATACTCCACATTGATCATGCGGACCTTGCCAAGTACGCCGCTTTCCACGATGCTGCGCATCTGCCGCACGATCGGGTAACCGGAATACGTATGCGTCAAGGCGAAGATCAAGCCGGAACGCTCAACCTCTTCGGCCAGCTTTATCGCGTCGTCCAGGGTGGTCGTCATGGGCTTATCGCACATAACGTGGATACCAGCATCGAGGAAGGCCTTGGCGATGGCATAGTGCGTATCGTTCGGTGTCACGATCGCGACCACATCAATGCCGTCCTCGCGCTTCGACTCAACCTCAGCCATCTCGGCGAAACTGCCGTACGCGCGCGGAATTCCCAACTCTGCAGCAAAGGTCTTCGACTTCTCCGCATTGGAAGAGAGTGCCGCGGCTACCAGGTCGTACTTACCATCGAACCGTGCCGCAATGCGATGCACCTCTCCGATGAAGGCCCCGGGGCCTCCACCTACCATGCCCAGGCGCAGCTTCCGTCCGAGCTTTTTGCTCATGCGTCCTTCCTTCCAATGCCAAGCAGGTTGTCGAGCATCTGCTGATCGGTCGCGGCTCCGGCGAAGTCATCGAACGCCTTCTCCACCGCCTGAATGATGCAGCTCTGGATGAACGGCGCACCTTCACGGGCGCCCTGTGCGGAGCTCTTGATGCAGCACTCCCACTCCATCACCGCCCAACCGTCAAAGCCATACTGCGTCAGCTTGGAGAAGATCGCCTTGAAGTCGACCTGTCCATCGCCCAGCGAACGGAAACGGCCCGCGCGATTCGCCCATGACTGGAAGCCGCCATAGACACCCTGCCGTCCAGTCGGCCGGAACTCGGCGTCCTTGACGTGAAACATCTTGATACGGTCGTGGTACAGGTCGATGTACTCCAGGTAATCGAGCCCCTGCAGAATAAAGTGGCTGGGGTCATAAAGCAGGTTGCAGCGCTTGTGGCCCTTCACCAGGTCCAGGAACATTTCAAACGATGAACCGTCGTGCAGGTCTTCGCCGGGATGGATCTCGTAGCAGAGATCAACGCCCTGCTCCTCGAAGAAATCCAACAACGGCAACCAGCGCTTTGCCAGTTCTCCGAAAGCAGTCTCCACCAGACCGGCAGGACGCTGCGGCCAGGGATAGAGATACGGCCAAGCC
>NZ_JBFRCY010000200.1:0-6471 GCF_052113305.1 Terriglobus sp. YAF25 | reverse complement strand
CCGCTGGATTCGTCAGCAGGCCATCGAACACGGAATGATTCGCCCGTTTAGCGAGAAGCAGGTACGGGAAGGCGTCATTTCCTACGGGCTGTCGTCGTACGGCTACGATCTCAGGGTCTCCGATGAATTCAAGATCTTCACTAACGTCAACTCGGCCATCATCGATCCAAAGCAGTTCGATGAGCGCTCGTTTGTGACGGTACAGGCGGAATCTGTCATTGTTCCGCCAAACTCCTTTGCTCTGGCACGATCGATTGAGTACTTCAAAATCCCCCGTGACGTACTGACTATCTGCGTTGGAAAGTCTACGTACGCTCGATGCGGCATCATCGTCAACGTGACGCCGTTCGAGCCTGAATGGGAGGGTTTTGTGACCCTTGAGATCTCAAATACAACCCCTCTGCCGGCGCGTGTCTACGCCAACGAGGGCCTTTGCCAGATTCTCTTCTTCCAGTCGGATGAACGCTGCGAGGTCAGTTATGCCGATCGCGGCGGAAAATATCAGAACCAACAGGGGATCGTTCTACCGAAACTCTAACGATCATCCCCTGGTCTCTGTTGTCGTTCCCAGGCAAAGCACGAAATTCCTCGTGTTGTGCCCGCAGCCCTGTTGAGTAGAAATCACTGCGGAAATATGACACTAGCGTCCAAGAATCACCCTTTCCGTTTGGGTCTGATGACGACGGACCTCGTGCGCCTTGCCGGCCTCGAGGCAATCTTCGAATCATCGAGGATTGAAGTCGTCCCGATCGCGATCCCAGGCGGCTTCCGAGAGGACGAGATCTCCGTCCTCATCATCGACTCTCAGGCGACGGAGCATCCGTTCGTTCTGCTGGCATCGCTCGCACGCACGCATCCCTCGCTGCTCACCATGGTTCTGGGGGATCGCACGGATCAGGAGTATGTCGAAAAAGTCATCGCTGCGGGTGCGCGCGGTTACCTGACCTACTCCGCTTCAGAAAGAGACTTCCAGATGGCGATTGACGCCATGCGCGAAGGCTCCATCTGGGCGCCGCGGAAGGTGCTGGCGAAACTCATCAGTCAGGCTCCAACCAACAGCCGAACCACACCCGAGCCGCCGGAATTCACGCCTCGCGAGCTTCAGGTTTTGGAGTTACTCACCGCCGGACGGTCGAATCGTGAGATTGGGCTCTCCCTCGACATTGACGAGTCCACGGTCAAAGCACACGTCGGCCGGCTCATGCGGAAGGTAGGAGTAGCGAACCGTATCTCATTGACAATGTTCGCGATGCAGCACCTCTTCCCAATCTCGGGAAGGAAAAACCGGTAACTTTAAGCTGTTTGCAAACTAGTAAACTTTTTTAGCACTTACGTCGATAGACCTCCGTACCGTTGCGTACTCTCTCGTAACCACTCAGAGTAATCACAGCAACACAGACCTGGGAGAAGCGGGGCTGACGGATACGGGACCCACCGGGAACGCAGCCCCCATTTTTTTACCCCTCTACTTCTCCACTCATTCACCAGATCACAACCTAGGTTCTTCGCACTTGTTCCTTCGGGACAACTTCTCGAATTGCCCGTCCATCCATTCCAATAGGACGAGGCGCTTGCGCCCGAAAGGAAGAAAGAACATGAAAAAGTTTGCAGCAGCACTGTGTGGCACGCTGATGACTGTGGCTCCGCTGGTTCACGCAGCCGACAACTCCAAAGAGCTGGAGCGCCTGCAGGCATCCGAAGGTGTACTCAACGAGATCATGGCAACTCCTGACAAGTCGATTCCAGAGAGCATTCTTGCCAGCGCTTACTGCGTCACCGTGATTCCTTCGTACAAGAAGGCTGCCTTTGTCGTGGGTGGACAGTACGGCCAGGGTGTTACGACCTGTCGCACCGGCCACGGCTGGTCTGCACCTGTCTTTGTGAAGCTGACTGGCGGCAGCCTCGGTTTTCAGATCGGCGGTCAGGCAACTGATCTGGTCATCATTGCGATGAATCAGAAAGGCATGCAGGACATGCTGAAGAATAAGTTCAAGATCGGTGGCGATGCCGCAGCGTCAGCCGGACCGGTGGGCCGTAACGCCCAGGCCGGAACGGACTGGAAGCTCAACGCCGAACTGCTGACCTACTCCCGTTCGAAGGGACTGTTTGCCGGCATCGATCTGGAGGGTGCGTGGTTCGAACAGAATTCCGACGATACCCGCGATTTCTACGGCTCGGCAATTCCCTTTGAGACCATCCTGAAAGGAAATACCCCTACTCCTCCCGCGGCTCACCCATTCGTCAGCACGGTGGCGAAGTACTTCGTGACCGCCAAGGCATCCCGGTAATCTCTCACGCATCTCAACAAATGAGGCCGCCTCTCCGGCGGCCTCACGTATCTTCTGACTAGAATGTCTGCCGCCGCACACATGACGATCTTGAGGGAACAGGTCGATACCTCGCGCCTGCTCGCGGAAGCGGGTCTGTCTCTTCTCCGTGCAACGGAGAGCACGCAGGCATTGTGCTTTGCGGCCGATACCGGGCGCACTCTCAGCGCTGCAGACGCAGGGGTTCTGCTGTATCGTCCATCTGACACCGGGTCGGTGTGGTGTGCGGAACCAGGCGCATCTGTGACGCCGCTTGCCGCCGACTTTCCTATCCCCGATAAAGTCATTCGCATCGATAACGCCAGTACCCGCTTCGGCATACCTGCTCTGCCGGAAAAGATCTCCCGCAAAGCGTTTCGCAGCTTGCTGGCGGTTCCATTGCCGTGCATCATCGGCGCGGGAGCCCTCCTTTACATCAGCAGTCGAACCGCCGCCTTTTCCGAGGAGGGTGTGTTCTCGATGAGCGTGTTGGCATCACAGACGGCGGCTTGCCTGGAAACCATCCGTTTACGGAAACAACTCGTCCTGCACGCCGGCGAGCAAAAGGAACATGCCAGACGTCTCAGTGAGCTTGCGGCGATTGTCACTTCATCCGACGACCCGATCCTGAGCAAGGACCTGAACGGCATCATTGCCAGCTGGAATGACGCGGCGACCCGCGTATTTGGGTATCGCCCCGAGGAGATAGTCGGGCAGTCCATCCTGAAGCTCATCCCACCGGAGTTCCATGCCGACGAGGAGCTTATCCTGAGCAAGATCAGAGCGGGAGAACGGATCGACCACTTTGAAACCACGCGCTTGACAAGGGGCGGAGAGCGGATTCCGGTCTCCCTGACGGTCTCGCCGGTCAAAGATGAAACCGGTAGAATCGTCGGCGCCTCAAAGATTCTTCGCGACATCTCCAACCGCAAGCGGATGGAAGAGTCGCTGCTGCAGGCGGAGAAGATCGCGGCTACTGGACGGATGGCCGCCACCATCGCACATGAGATCAACAATCCACTGGAAGCCGTGGTGAATCTCCTCTACCTGATGCGGCCCATGATTGCCGACCCACAGGGTATGGCCTATCTCGAGACAGCCGAGAGCGAGCTGGCACGCGTCTCTCATATCGCGAAACAGACCCTGGGCTACTACCGCGAACACTCTTCGGCGAAACCCACCTCCATCTCCGACCTGGTGGAGAATGCTCTCAAGGTCTATGAGCCACGTTGCAAGGCCTATCGTATTGCGCTGGAGAGGCATCTGGAGTCAGACCGGAAGATCGTCCTGCGTCAGGGCGAGATGCTGCAGGTGATCTCAAACCTCATCACCAACTCCCTCTATGCCATGCCCCAGGGCGGCACCCTTGCTGTTTCGGTGCAGGATGTCTCATTCCCCTCAGATGGAGTTAGGCTGCGCGTCAAAGACACAGGCGTTGGCATTCCAAAGGAGAACCTCGAGCGTGTCTTCGAGGCGTTTTTCACCACGCGCAGCACCATCGGCACCGGCATCGGCCTGTTTGTCGCGAAGCAGTTCGTGGAAGGCCACGGCGGGACTATCCGGGTGGAGAGCAGCACCGCCCCGGAGACCCACGGAACTACCCTGGAGATCTTTCTGCCCGTTCACACGCCTCACGAGCTACAAAGACCATAGAGTATTTTCCCTGTAGGTCTAAGGCTTCCGCATCTATGGACGTTTTCCGCAATGAAAACGCCGCTGCACGTCGCGTCGGTGATACCCGGCAACAGGAAAAACGCTCTAGACTGTTGTTTTGGCAATAAGCACGAACAAATCCGCGACCTTTCGCCACTGGCTTGAATTCATCCCTCTGTGGCTTCTTGTTGGCGCTCTGCGCATCCTGCCCCGCTTTGTGGCCCGGATCGTTGGCGCCGCTATTGGTACTGCGGCATTTCATCTGCTCTCCCGGCTTCGAAAAACAGGGGTCCGCAACCTGGAGATCGCGTTCCCGGCGATGCCCCCCGAGGAGCGGGAGCGCATTCTGCGCTCACTCTACCGGCACCTCGGATGGCAGCTGGCGGAGTTCTGCCAGATGGCGGGATACACCGCCGAGCGCGCCAGCCAGTTCATTCGCTATGAAGGCCTGGATAACTACCTGAAGGCCCGGGACAAAGGCCGCGGAGTCCTGATCATCACCGGCCACCTGGGAGCATGGGAGCTCTCAAGCTTCTTCCACTCCCTGCGCGGCTTTCCGATGGCCATGGTGATCCGGCGTCTGGACAATCCGCTGGTCGACAGATTCGTCAACGAAATCCGCTGCATGCACGGCAACCGCGTCCTTCACAAAGATGATTCCGCACGCGGTCTGCTGCGCGCCATGCATCAGGGCGAGACGGTCGGCATCCTGATGGACACGAACATGACGCCGCCTCAGGGGGTCTTCGTTCCATACTTCGGAACCCAGGCATGCACCGGCGCAGGCCTGGCGCGCGTCGCTCTCAAGACCAATGCCGCCGTCCTGGCGGGCTTCCTATTGTGGAATGAAGCAGAGAAACGCTATGTACTTCACTTCGGTCCCGAGATCGAGCTGACCCGCACCGGCGACCACGAGAGGGACGCAATCGCCAACACCGCTCTCTTCACCTTGGAGATCGAACGCTATGTGCGCGAGTATCCTGACCAGTGGCTATGGGTTCACCGCCGTTGGAAGACCCGGCCGGAAGGAGAAGCGAAGCTTTACTAAACTATGTTGGTTCCCCACCTTCTGCTCGCATTGGCTCTTCAGGCCCCCGTCGCGAACGAACCCTCGAAACAACTTGTAGACCCTGCCCTAGCGGCAACCGCGGACGGCGTTGTGCGGCACGCGGCGAACGGAACAGAACAGGCCCTGCTACCGATTGGCTTCCCGAGCTCGCACGCCGCCAACCTGCTGCAACTGAAGAATGGAGACCTGCTGTGTGTGTGGTTTGCCGGCTCGTGGGAGGGAAACTCCGGTGTCGGCATCGTGCTGTCGCGGCTGAATCGCGGATCGCACACCTGGACGAAGCCGCAGCTGATCGATAATCACGACGGCGAGTCCTACCAGAACCCGGTGATCTTCCAGTCGCCCGACGGAGCAGTGCACATCTATCACACGACACAGGGAGCAGGAGCTGGAGAGGCGAACTCCAAGGTACTCGAGGTCGTCTCACGCGATAACGGCCAGCATTGGTCTGCGCCGGTGGTCCTGTTCGACAAGGGAGGCTCCTTCACCCGCCATCCGCTGCTGGTTCTGGCGCCGAAGACCTGGCTGCTGCCCATGACGTATGTCACCAGCAGAGGCATCGGCGAGGGCGCCGAGACCAACTACTCCGCCATGAAGCTCACCCGCGATGGCGGGGCACACTGGGAGGAGTGCGTCGTTACCGACTCCTTTGCCCGGGTACAGCCGACGGTGGTGCAGATCGATTCCCATCATTTCGTCGCCTGGTTCCGCGATCGCAAATCGCAGTGGGTCTATCGCAGCACCTCGTCCGATGGCTGCCATTGGAGCAAACCGGAGGCTACCACTCTTCCGAACAACAACGCGTCGGTTCAGGCCGTCCGTTTGCAAAACGGATGTATCGTCATGGTCTTCAATAACTCCCACGATGACCGTTCGGGCTCTAAGCCGATACCTGGCCTGCGGAAACCGCTGTCGGTCGCTCTGAGCGAGGATAACGGCGCAACCTGGAGCTACGTACGAGATCTGGAAACAGGGCGGCCCGGCTTCGGCATCGAGGAGCAGCGCCCCAAAACGCCCGGACGCGAGGAGTATTCTTATCCAACCGTGATACAGACTAGCGACGGCAGGATCCATGTGGCATTTACCTACCGCCGCCAGACGATTAAGGAAGTCACTCTGGACGAAGGCTGGATTCGACACGGATCTACCGAGGGACTCTACAAGGGCTCCAGCACGAAGTAAGGTACGGAGGCACACCGCATGTTTGACCTTTCGCAGCTAGCAGCGAAGATTACGGCCTCCGGCTGTCCCACATTTGCCTCAGCCGACGAGGGCCCGGGTGAGATCGCTCGTGTTTCCGCCATCAGCAAAGCGACTCCGGATGCTGTTGTCTTCGCCAGTGATGAAAAAACACTGGAGGCTGCTCTGCTGTCGGCCGCCGGGGCAATTCTGACCAAGCCGACGCTCACTGCCGACATCTCCGACCCTCGCATCGTTCTGACC
>NZ_JBFRCY010000199.1:0-14204 GCF_052113305.1 Terriglobus sp. YAF25 | reverse complement strand
GGGTACCGGCGAGATCTACATCAACGATCAGGGAATGGGCCGGGAGCATTATCTTTTGCCGCAACCGGAGCTGTACAACCTCGAATCAGATCCGATGGAGGGTTTCGATATTGCCGATCGTCATAGTGATGTTGTGCAGCGTCTGCTCGCCGAGATCGACCGGCAGCTTGAATCGTTCCCGGATACGACTCGCACGCAGTATGCCGAGCTTCGCAGCCGGCCCGCAAGCAGGATCACGCCTCCGGGAGCCGCGCCGAGAATCCAGCATGGTCCGTTGCCGGATTGGGCGTGGGAACCACCTGAGCGGCGATAGGGGCGAGGCGAGCTCTTCACTTCACCATCCTAGCCAGCAGAGTCTTAGGGAATTCCTTTCCCACCCGACTGTGAGCGTTCATCCCAGCGAACACGTTCACTGAGATGAACGAGTGAGAGACCCCGGTGTATAAGCGCTGAAGGCGCGTTCTATACCAGCCTGGGGCAACGCCCCAGGTCTCCGGCCCCGAGGTGTTAAAGGGCTGAAGGCCCGCTCTATAACTCCGCAGTGAAATCGAATTTGTGAATATGTCCTGGCAAAAAATTTGTCATCCATAACGAACCAGGCGTCAGCCAACTTCTCTACAGTAGTTATTCCTTAGAACAACGGCTGATCGGAGAGGGAGATGCTGATATCTGTTTTTGCGGCATTGCCGCATGCGGCGCCAGTGCCTCCCACTCCTGTATGGCCACAGCGGCATAGGTTTCGCCTTCGCCCGATGCATGGAAGATGCTACGCAGGCATCGCGTCTTGATGGTTCGGAAACTCACTTCATTCACAGCATCGGCTTTCGTTCCGTAAGCGGTGGCATCCTCAACGGGCTGCCAGTGATTCCCTGTCCAATACTCAAGATGCCAGGATTCGGGCGGTGCGACACCGACTTTCGATCCGGCAGGCTGATCGTTCCAGAACCAGATTCGCGATCCGTTTAATTGCACCGGGTGAGGCCAGTCATATTCGATCCACTGCGTTGGTGGGTTGTGCAGAGACCACGATGCCCATATATCCGGCGGTAAAGGATTCTTACGGACGAGGCCATCGTTCAATGCTGCGAGCGCATACTGCAACGGGATCGGTTCGTTGGAGGCATGTGCCTCTGCCACGGGAGCGATATTTCTGGTAACAACAGGCGGTGGGCCAGGAGCGCGCGTCGGTTTCACCTTTACGATACGGGCCGGGTTGGAGCTGTCATCCCATCGCATCTCGTCGATTGCGATACTACGACGGAAATGCCCGCCGCCCTTTGCATCTGCGGTGTGATACACGAGGTACCACTTCCCCTGGAAGGCAATCGCGCCCGGATGCGAAGTAGTACTCGAGACCGGATCGAGGAGCACGCCGCGATAGGTCCATGGGCCCAGAGGATTGCTTGCTGTCCCATAGGCAATGCATGCGTGATAGATCGCACGGGTGCAGTTGGAATCAGGGCCGGCATTATTCGCCGCATAGATCATGTAATAGGTATCACCGCGTCGAAACAGCCACGGAGCTTCAAAGAAACCCTTGAGAGCCGTAACCGAAATCTCCGGTCCCTTCGGCGTCACCATATCTTGCTCGAGCTCCATACCACGCAACCTGCATAGGCATGCCCGGCCTCTGCCCATGAGAACACCGTCTCGGGCCGCAGGATGGCCGGATAGTGCATCCAAGCACCGGATGAGACGCTCTTCGTCGACAGCAGCTGCCACTCCCGCATCACAAAGTCATTCACATCGGCAGGCGCCTCATCGCGGCCTGCAAGAATGTAGAGCGTGTCACCTGCTACCAGCGGCGCCGGGTCGGCTGAGTAATACTGACCATCCGCAAGGATAGGATTGCCTTTGCTATGGATCACACGAACCGTTTGCGGCCGCAATGCAACGCAACCACCGAGAAGGGCAAGGGTGAGGCAGCAGGCCACGTGCTTCATAGCGATACAATGATTCTATCGTTTTGTATACGATTTTGTTTTTCTAAAAGGCTTCGCGGATGAACCAGACAACTGACAAAGCTACGATTCACATGTCCCTCGACGAGCTGAGAGATTTCGCCAGCAGAATCCTGCTTGAGAACGGTCTTTCCGCCGCGCAGGTTCCTGGAGTTACGGAGACGCTGGTTGCGGGAGAACGCGATGGTTGTGGTGCGCATGGCATCTACCGGCTGCTCTCCGTGGTCCGCAGTATGCAGCTTGGGAAGATCAACCGGCATGCGAAACCCACCGTCACGGAGCCGGGGCTGTCACTTGTCCGCGTGGATGGCGATGGCGGCTTCGCACAGCTCGCCTTCGAAGCCGGTCGCCCGCTGCTAATCGAGAAGGCTCGCCGCTGTGGCATCGCGGCGCTGGCGCTCAACCGGTGTGCCCACTTTGCCGCCCTCTGGCCGGAGGTGGAAGCCATTGCCAGCGAAAATCTGGTCGCGATTGCAATGACCTCCAACCATGCCTGGGTGGCGCCCGCCGGTGGTACACAGCCGCTGTTCGGTACCAATCCTCTTGCCTTTGGATRGCCTCGGCCGGGGCAAGATCCTTTCGTCTTCGACTTCGCGACCAGCGCCATCGCGCGCGGAGAGCTGGAACTTCATCGCCGCGGAGGCAGACAGCTCCCTCCCGGTTGCGGCATTGATCGCGATGGAAACCCTACCACCGACCCCGCTGCGATTGCCGCCGGAGCCATGCTGCCGTTTGGAGGTCACAAAGGTTCTTCCCTGGCGCTGATGGTGGAACTGCTCGCCGGTCCTCTCATCGGAGACCTCACCAGCAAAGAGTCTCTCCTGATGGATGACGGTGCGGGTGCAGCGCCGATTGGAGGCGAACTCATCCTGGCAATTGACGGCTCCAGATTCAGCGACACCCCTGCCTCAGCCGATCAGGCGGAGGCGCTGTTTCAGCAGATTGTCGGGCAGGGYGCGCGGCTGCCATCACAGAGACGCTATATCGCCCGCAAAAGGAGCCTTGTGGAAGGCGTGCACATTCCGGCTGCGCTCTATGAGGAACTCGCAGGCCTGGGTCGATAGAGCATTTTYCCTGTAGGTGTAGAGYAGGGTTTCCGCATCTATGGGCGTTTTCCGSAATGAAAACGCCTCTGCACACCCTTGTCGGGCGACCCACCCAACAGGGAAAATGCTCTAGAGTTACCAGCTACCGCGCTCTCCAAAGATGTCGATGACGTGCCCGAGCCGGTCCGCGCCCTTGATCCAGTTGTTCTGCAACGCGGCCTCTACACCATCGGCATCGCCGCGACGCACCGCCGCGATGATGGCGGCATGTTCGCGAACCGACATATGCAGATCGGTGATGATGGAGCTGGCATACAGGCGCCAGTAACGTTCCGCCTGCGGCTCCACCGCGCCGTGCAGTGTAGCAAGCCGCGGACCTGCGCCGGCGTGCACAATGGCGCGATGGAAGTCGCGGTCCACGTCGAAGATATCTGCCGTACGTCCCTTGCCCTTGGAGATTGCGGCCAGTTTGTGGTTGAGATTCTCCAGCGTATCCGCCAGCTTCTCCCGGTCTTCCGCCGAAGCCTGCGCCGCGCCGCGACCCGCAAGTCCTTCCAGCCTGCCGATAATCAAGTAGAGCTCGTTGGCATCTTCCTTCGTCAGCGGAGAGACGATCATCCTGGACTTGCTTACGTTCCGCTGCTCCAGCACATAGCCTTCGCGCTGCAGCCAGTGGATCGCCGCCCGTACCGGCGTACGGCTCATGCCCAGACGCTCCGCCAGGTCCGCTTCCACAATCCACGTCCCGGGCGACATCTTGCCGTGAACAATCAGCTCACGAATCTCCTGGAACGCAGTCAGCAGACTGGTGCCGTGCTCGGCTTTCTCTCGCTCGCCTGTTGGAGATACCGTCCGCACCGCGGTAGTCTTGGTTTTTGTTGGCCCAGCAGCGGTTTTCTTCACGTATCTTTCTCTCAATCCTTACTGTAGCGCACGATGGCCGGGCGGGCATCCCTGAATGAAAAAGGCGTATTTGTATCCAACTTCGTCTACAATTCAGGCATGCCATCGCCACTGCCTGTCTTCGTCTCCGTCGTGGACTCACACACGGCCGGGGAACCGACCCGTGTTGTCATTGAAGGTGGACCAGACCTGGGCTCCGGACCGCTGACCGAACGCCGGGCGCGGTTTCAGGCTGAGCATGATCATTTCCGCAGCGGCGTCGTCTGTGAGCCCCGCGGCTCCGAAGTCGTGGTCGGAGCATTGCTCTGTAAGCCCGTCAATCCTGATGCCGCGGCCGGGGTCATCTTCTTCAACGATGTCGGTTATCTGGGCATGTGCGGTCACGGCACGATTGGTCTTGTTATCACGCTGGCTCATCTCGGGCGCATTGGCCCGGGTAAGCACCTGATCGAGACTCCCGTTGGAGATGTTCACACTGAACTGCATGCAGATGGCAGCGTCTCTGTGCGCAACGTGCCCGCATATCGGTATCGCGAAGCAGTCCGTGTCGATGTTCCCGGCTACGGCACCTTCACCGGCGACATCGCCTGGGGCGGGAACTGGTTCTTCCTCGTCGCCGATCACGGTCAGGATCTCATCGCCGCCAACCGCAGTCCCCTGGTCACACTCACCACAGCAATACGCGAAGCTTTGATCGCGAACGGTATCACCGGAGCCGATGGCGCACTGATTGATCACATCGAGTTGGTCTCGCGTGGATTACGGCGGAGTCGAAGCTTTATTTCGATTCCAGCGATCCCTTCGGTAAAGGAATCGCGTTCTAATGCCTGGTTTTGATCTCGTCATCGTCGGCGCCGGTATCGTCGGCTGCGCGTGCGCACTGGAAGCTGCACGCGCCGGCCTGCGGGTGGTCATCGTCGAACGCGGCGTCGTCGGTGGAGGAACAACTGCGGCCGGCATGGGCCACGTTGTCGTGATGGACGACTCCCCGGCCCAACTTGCACTCACGGCTTACTCACGATCCTTGTGGCGAACCATGGCTCCGGAACTTCCCGCAGGTGTGGAGTATGAGTCACGAGGCACGTTGTGGATCGCGGCCGATGACGAAGAGATGGCCGAGGTCTTCTCGAAACAGACGACCTACGCCTGCGCCGGCATCGCCTCACAGGTTCTCGATCCTCGTGAACTGGCCGAGGCTGAGCCATATCTTCGCTCCGGGCTCGCCGGCGCTTTGCTGGTTCCTGACGATGGAGTGCTCTATCCTCCGGTAGCCACGGAATACTTCCTCTCCGAAGCACGGCGTTTGGGCGTTGTGTTTCTCTCCGACCATGAGGTTGTGCGTTGCGGCAAAGGGCGTGTTCAGTTTGCGAACGGCACCTCCATCGAAGCGGAGCGGATTCTCCTTGCCAGCGGTGCTTCTATCGATCTGCTGCCGTCGCTGCCTATCCAAAAACGAAAGGGCCATCTGCTCATCACCGACCGATACCCCGGCGTGGTGAGCCATCAGTTGGTTGAGCTCGGCTATCTGAAGAGCGCGCATAAGCTCACGGCCGACTCAGTGGCATTCAACATCCAGCCCCGGCTTACCGGCCAGTTGCTGATCGGCTCGTCGCGTCAGTACGGCGACGAGAGCCGCGAGATCAACCACGCCATACTTCGGAGCATGCTCGAACGCGCCATCGAATACATGCCTTGCCTGAAAGGGCTTTCGGGGATTCGCGTGTGGACCGGCCATCGCGCTGCGACGGCGGATAAGCTTCCGCTCATTGGACCAACGGCGGATCCTACGCTGTTTCTTGCCATGGGCTTCGAGGGACTTGGTATCACCAATGCGCCCGGAGCAGCCGTACTTGCCATTGATGCTCTTCTTGGCCGAGCATCGGTCATCGATGCTGCGGCGTATCTACCGTCGCGTATCCAGCAGGAGGCGGTTCATGCCTGATCAGCAGGTCGTCATTCATGTGAATGGATCGCCTATCTCTGTGCCTGCCGGCTCTATGCTGAGCTCGGCATTGTTGATGGCATCTGCGCCCTGCCGTATTTCAATTACGGGCGAGCCCCGCACCGCACTCTGCGGCATGGGAATCTGTCTTGAGTGCCGCGCCGTCGTCAACGGAGTTCCGCATACTCGCACCTGCCAGACCGTATGCCAGGAAGGCATGCGCGTGGAGACCCAGCCATGAAGCCGGCAGATGTTCTGGTCATCGGAGCCGGTCCCGCCGGCCTTGCCGCGGCAACCGCGGCTTCGCGCAATGGCTGCCGTGTTGCCGTTCTCGACGACAACCCCGCAGCCGGCGGACAGATCTGGCGTGCGGATATCACGCGGCCCCACCACGAGGACCCCGCGCGTGGCGACGCGATAGCAGCCTTTCACACCTCCGGAGCCGCTCTGCTTCCCGGCCGCCGTATCGTCGATGTACCTTCGCCATCCACATTGCTGGCCGAGGCCGGAGGCCATTTTGAGACCTATCGTTGGGATCGCCTGATCCTCGCTACCGGTGCGCGAGAACGCTTTCTCCCTTTTCCTGGATGGACCCTGCCGGGAGTCTTCGGTGCTGGGGGTCTGCAGGCTCTCGTCAAAGGCGGATATCCAGTTGCAGGAAAGCGGATCGTTGTCGCGGGAACAGGTCCATTGCTACTCGCTGTCGCTGCTCATCTGCGGGAATATGGGGCCTCGATCGTCACCGTCGCCGAACAGGCGTCGTTCTTCCAGATGTTGCCCTTTGCAGCATCGCTCTTGCGCAGTCCGAGTAAGCTGCTGCAGGGTGCAAGCTACCGCAAGACTCTTGGTATCACTCCGTACCAGACAGCCTGCTGGCCGGTCGCGGCGCAGGGCGGTGAGGTGTTGCGCTCCGTCACACTGACTAACGGCCGGCGGACATGGACGGTTGAGTGCGACCTGCTTGCCTGCGGCTTTCATCTTGTACCGAATACCGAGCTCGCTCAACTGCTGGGATGCACACTTCAAAGCAGCTTTGTCCAGGTCGACTCGCAACAGCAAACTTCGGTCGCCGGCATTTACTGTGCGGGTGAACCCACTGGCATCGCGGGTGTTGATGCCGCACAGGTTCAAGGGGAGATCGCAGGACTTGCAGCCGCAGATTGCAGTCCCCTCCCGATGCGCCTGCTCACTCGCCGCGCAAAGGAAGCTGCGTTTGGCCGCCGTCTGACGCACGCCTTCCGGCTTCGTTCTGAAGTGCTCAGGCTCGCTTCGCAGGAGACGATCGTCTGCCGTTGTGAAGATGTCACCTTCGGCCAACTGCAGACGCGTTCCAACTGGACAGACGCCAAACTCCATACCCGGTGCGGCATGGGTCCATGCCAGGGCCGCATCTGCGGCCCCGCAACAGAGGCGCTCTTCGGCTGGCAGCCAACCTCTGTCCGCACACCTCTTTTTCCGATTCCTGTCGCTGCCTTCTGCGACGAAACCTCTTCGCTCAACGCACCATCAGCCCGTTAGGAGATCTCTATGAAGTGGACCGGAGTGATTCCCGCAGTCACCACGCCGTTTGAACCCTCCCTCGCCGTCAACCACAAACTGCTCTTCCAGCACACATCGTGGATGCTGAAAAACGGATGCACCGGCCTGGTCATGCTTGGCTCTCTCGGAGAGGGCGCAACGCTGGAACATAACGAGAAGGTGGCCATTCTTGAGACGGCGCTTCGCGCTTCAGAGAAGACCGGAACTCCTGTGGTCGCCGGCATCTCCTCTCTCTCGACGGCAGCCGCCGTTCGTCTGGCAAAGGAAGCAGAAGACCTCGGCTGCGCTGGCCTGATGGTGCTTCCGCCCTACGTCTATAGCACCGACTGGCGCGAGATGAAGGCTCACATCGCGGCGATCATCCGGGCAACGAAGCTCTCCTGCATGCTCTACAACAACCCGGTTGCCTATAAGACCGACTACATTCCGGAGCAGCTGAAAGAGCTGGCGCAGGAGTTCCCCAACCTGCACGCCATCAAGGAATCGAGCACTGATGTGCGCCGCGTGACCGCGATCCGCGCCATCCTTGATGATCGCCTTACCATCTGCACCGGTGTTGATGACGCAATCGTCGAAGCGATTGCGGCCGGATCCAGTGCCTGGATCGCAGGTCTGGTCAACGCCTTCCCCGCTGAGTCCGTCGCGCTTTACGAGCTTGCAATGGCGGGAAAACATCAGGAGGCCTTCGAGCTCTATCGCTGGTTCCTGCCTTTGCTCCGCCTCGACACCGTGCCGAAGTTCGTCCAGCTCATCAAGTGGGTTCAGGAGCAGACCGGCACTGGCACAGCCAGGGTCCGGCCGCCGCGGCTCGAGATCGTTGGCGCAGAGCTTGAAGAGGTGAAGGCAGTGCTGGCAACGGCAATGGCCAACCGTCCTTCGGTCAAATCCACTCCGTTCCCTGTTCTGCAGCAGGCGTAAGTCAGCAGACGGCGGCTGCATCCCCTCCATGCAGCCGCCCCCGCAAGGTTAGCCCTCCCCCTTTGAATACAGCTTCAGGAGTCGCAGTGAGGTTCTCTCCGTTGTTCCGCCTGTCTCGTGCTGTCCTGTTGTCCTCGCTCGTAAGCAGCACCCTGAGTTGGTCACAGCCTCCCAAGCCTCTTCCGCCTGGCCCCATGCTCGATGGCGGCCGCGTGGTGCTGAAAGCGAAAGATCTCACGTTGGAGCTGCTTGCCTACTCCGGCACCGTGGCACAGCTGAGGCCCGCGGCAGATCCGATGCTGGACTACACTCCCGGCGACCTGCTCACGTCTCGCTCGGCGGATACCTTCTACCATCTGGGCGACCTCGATCTGCGGCTTCGCGATGATGCCTCTACCGAATGGAAGGACTACTCGACCGCCTACCGCCGCAAGCCTGTTCAGGTTCTCGCCAGCACACCAGCGGTGTTCCGCGCTGACCTTGCAGCAACGCTTCCGGCAGAGATTCCGCTTCGTATCGTACGGGAGTGGTCCATTCGGAATGGCGAGATTTATCTCAGCTACACGCTCACCAATCGCACGCACAAAGTTGTTCACCTTGGCGGCACTGGCGTTCCGATGGTCTTCAACAACATCATGAACGGTCGCACGCTCGAACAGAGCTACACGACCTGCTCCTTCTATGACCCCTACATCGGTCGGGATGCCGGCTATGTTCAGGTTGCACGTCTCTCCGGCAAAGGCCCCGCGCTTCTGATCGCGCCCGAGGGCCATGCGCCACTGGAAGCCTGGAGGCCAATCCTCGATAAGCGTGTCACCCGTGGTGGTGAAGGCCTGCTCCTCAACGATCCTACGCAACGCGGTATGACCTTCGAAGGTTCGTATGAGTGGATGATCCACTCCGCGGGCTTCGCCGACACCGACTGGAAGGGCGCCGAGCAGTGGAACCAACCGACGGAAGCTGTGCTTCAGCCGGGTAAGAGTGTCACCTATACGCTGCATCTGTTCGTCGCTCCATCGCTGCGCGAGATTGAAGCGACGCTCACAGCTCACGGACGTCCGGTCGCCATCGGCATTCCCGGATACATCCTGCCGCAGGATACGGATGGCCGGCTCTTCCTTCGTTCGGCGAGTCCAGTCACCAGCATCGTCAGCGAGCCGGAAGGCGCACTCTCTCTCCATCACGATGGCCTGGCGCCCGACGGCAAGACGCAGGCCTACACCGTTCGTGGTCTTCGTTGGGGACGAGTTCGACTACGCATCACCTATGGGGATGGCAATGTACAGACCATCGCCTATCGCACCATCAAGCCGGAGACACAGACGGTCGCCGATCTCGGCCGCTTTCTCTTTCACGAGCAGTGGTTTGAGCAGCCCGATGATCCATTCCATCGCTCGCCCTCCGTCATCAGCTACGACAACGATGCCGGCAAACAGCTCTCTCAGGAGTCTCGCGTATGGATCGCTGGACTGAGCGATGAAGGCGGAGCAGGGTCGTGGCTGGCGGCAGCGATGAAGGAAGCCATTGCACCCGATCCGGAGGAGGTTCGTAAACTCGAGGCCTTTGTGAATCAAACCGTCTGGGGTCACCTGCAGGAGAGCGAAGGCCCACAGAAGTTCGGTGTTCACAAGAGCCTCTTCTACTACCAGCCGGACGCGATGCCCGCCGGGTACTACGACACGTCGATGAACTGGGGCACGTGGACCAGCTGGAATCGCAAGGATGCTGCCGACGTGGGCCGCTCATTCAACTATCCGCATGTCGTCGCTGCATACTGGTCCCTCTACCGCATCGCGCGTAATACCTCTGGCCTTACGTCAAAGCAGGACTGGAAGTGGTATCTCGATCACGCATATGAGACCACCATGGCCATGCGGTCGCAGGCGCCGTACTACACGCAGTTCGGCCAGATGGAAGGCACCGTCTTCACGTTGCTGCTCCACGATCTGAAGATGGAAGGCTGGACCGAACAAGCCTCTACGCTGGAAGGCTGGATGCGCGAACGCGCACAACAGTGGAGTCACGAGCCGTATCCCTTCGGCAGCGAAATGCCATGGGATTCGACCGGGCAGGAAGAGGTCTACGCCTGGACACGCTACTTCGGCTACAAAGAAAAGGCCGACCTTACGCTCAATGCCATCCTCGCCTATACGCCGGTCGTACCCTCCTGGGGATATAACGGCAGCGCCCGCCGTTACTGGGACTTTCTCTATGGCGGGAAGTATCCGCGCATCGAGCGTCAGCTACATCACTACGGATCAGGCTTGAATGCAATTCCGCTGCTCAGCGAGTATCGCGTCCATCCTGGCGATCTCTATCTGCTGCGCGCGGGTTACGGCGGCGTCATGGGTCCGCTTGCGAACATCGATGAGAAGGGCTTCGGCTCTGCGGCGTTTCACTCATATCCCGATCGCATGCAGTACGACCCATATACCGGCGACTACGGTCCGAACTTCCTCGGCCATGCGCTCAACACCGGTGCATATCTCATGCAGAATCCCTCGCTGGGCTGGCTTGCTTTCGGCGGCAACGTTCTATATGGGACGGCTGAAGCCGTCCCCTTAAGCAAGGCATTCGCGCGTTGCGCGAACAATAAACAAGCTTATGCCTTTGCCTCTTTTGTTTTGCTTAAGGGCATGGCTTCAGCCATGCCGCGCGCAAGCCGCGAAGTATGCGGCTTTAGCCGCTGAGGTACCCACAGACTACTCCGTAACAGCCTCACCGAGGTTACGCCTCGAAGCATTGCGCTGCAGCAGTGCATACACCGGGATGCCACTCAAAATGATGATCAGGCCAGGCCATGTGGTTGATGTGCGATAGCAGAAGAGCACTGCCAGCACGATCGCCGCTCCTACCAGATACAATGCCGGCAGCCATGGATATCCCCAGCAGCGATAGGGCCGTACTGCATCCGGCTTCGTCGCTCGCAAACGGAAGAGTCCGGCGACGGTAAGGATATAGAACAGCAGCGCCGCCGAGATTACGTAATCCAGCAGGTTGCTGTAGAGGTTGCCATACTCTCCCGTAGCTGCGTTGTAGGTCCGTGGCAGTACCAGCAGGAGCGACCATAGGCACTGTAATCCGAGAGCCCATCCCGGGACCCGCGCCCGGTTCAGGACACCGGCGCGCCGGAAGAACAATCCGTCCTGCGCCATTGCGTAATAGGCACGACCTCCTGCGAGGGTTAGCGCATTGACTGTGCCGAAGGTCGAGACCATGATCAGCAGGCTCATGGCCAGCTTGCCGATTCCAGGCAGAACAGTATCCACCACGAGTGTCGCTACACGATCCTGCGATGCGGTCTGAATCCCTTCGACAGGGAGCACTGCGAGGTAACAAAGATTACACAGCAGATAAAGCCCAATGACGAGCGAGGTTCCAATCGCCAGCGACAGTGGAAGATTCCTCTTCGGGTTACGCACCTCTCCTGCGACGAAAGTGATGTCGTGCCAGGAGTCCGCCGAGAAGAGCGAACCGGTCTGCGAGACACACAGCGCCACCAGCATGCCCCACGCCGTAGCAATCTCCGTACTGCCGATGGCGGTGACATGGATTGGAGTCCATGCTCGCGCAAAATTCGCATGGAAGATCTGCGGGTTCCGCAGGAACGCGTATGCCGCCAGGCCCAGCAGCGCCACCATGCCTGTGAGCTTCGCCACAGTAAAAACATTCTGGATCAGCTTGCCCCACTCGACCCCATAGGTGTTGATCAACGCGATGAGAAGAATGATCACGAGCGCTAACGCCTGTGCTGTCGAGAGCGAAAGTGCATACGACGATCCCAGATGGATCGGTGCGATCAGATATTGCTTCTCAGAGATGGCAGGAAAGATCCCTCCGCTGAAGCGCGCGAACGCAATAGCTACGGCAGCGATGGTGCCGGTCTGAATCACTGTCACCAGGGTCCAGCCATACAGGAACCCGAAGATCGGTGAGAACGCCTCCCGCAGGTAGACATACATGCCACCGGCTGATGGCATCATGGCCGCCAGCTCTCCATAGCTGAGAGCCCCGGCGATGGTCAGCACTCCGGTGATCAACCACGCCACCATCAGCCAGCCGGCTGAGCCCAACTGCCGCGTGATCTCCGCGCTGACGATGAAGATACCGGAGCCCACCATGACCCCGGCCACGATCATTACAGAGTCGAACAGACCTAATGCCTTGCGGAACTCGGCGCCTTCGCTCTCCCGCTTCAGATGCTGCTGCTCCATTCACTGCCCTCTGTGCAACCGCGTTGTATGACGTACTCTTTGATACCACGGCAGCCTGTTCGTGATTCGTCGACTGTGTTGAAAGAAGAGGAATGCCCGGCACGGAGGCTCTACGCCTGGCGTGCCGGGCAACTTTGTTGTTGCTCGATTAGAACTCGATGTTGCCGCGTAGTTCGATCCAGCGAGGATGGTTGGTGACTCCGCTGTTGGCAAAGTTCGTGCTCTGCACACTGCTGCCGAACGAGTTAGGTGTACTTCCAAAGACAGGGTGATTCCAGATATTCAGGAACTCACTCTGCAGCTTCACCTGAATACGTTCATGGACCGGGAAGCTCTTGGAGACGGACATGTCGTGATAGAACGCACGTGGACCATATAGATAGAGCCTTTCACCGATGGTGCCCGGCGTAGTGTTCGGTTGAATGTAGCTCTGGTTGGCTCCGCCGGCAGACAGATACTTCGGATCCAGCAGCCGGGCGTAGGTCTTACCCGGCACACGGTGAACTCCAACCGCACGCTGCAGATCCTTCGCAGTAACACCGACCAGCCGTATGCCGCCGTCGGCATAGTCGTTATACGTCGCGTTACCGCCGAATATCTGCTGCGCAGCGCCGGTCTGGATAATCATGATCGATCCGAGGGTCCAGTTGCCTGCAAGACGGCTGACCAGGTTGTTCGAGCTGAGGAACGTCTTTCCTTTTCCAAACGGCAGATCATACGACGACGTAAGGTGCACGACATGACGAATGTCGTACGGCGTTGGTCCGTATCCTTTGCTGAGGTCGCGCAAAGTCAACAGGTTGTCTGCGCCCGCAGTATAGTTCTGCGTCGAACCGATCCCTAGCGCCTTGCCAAAGGTATAGTTCGCATCAAAGACCCAGCCATGCCAGTTCTGCTGACGGAAGTCCAGCTGCAGCGAGTGATAGTTCGAATATCCCACAGCCTTCATCAGGCTGGTGCTGGTGCCCGCGGCATATGGATTCGCCTGGAAGAAGTTGATCGGATAGCCCGCGCCGGCGCCGGTGTATCCGGCGTTGTTGGCGCAGGGCGAGAAGGAAGATCCTACCAGATTGCAGAAGTAGGTCGTCGTTCCCGAGATGCCGCTCAGCACATTGGCCAACGCGCCGACCTGCCCCGTTTTGACGTAGTTCAGATAATCGGCGTTCTCGTAGTCGACCGCGCCTCCATAGGTTCCGGAGGGCTCACCGGCGAAGGCGGCCTCAAAGATTGAGGTCTTGTTACTGCCATGGAAGGTTGTGCCACCACTCGCAGCGTAGTTTGCCTGCGCCCGCTGGAACTCCGCCAGGAAGCCGTTCTCGAAGACATTCACTTCGTTGGGATTGATCGCCAACCATTGGTGCAGCGTCCGATTTCCGTCGTATCGTACCTCGACGGCGCGGTTTCCAAACTTCCGCTCAAAACCAAAATTCCAGCTCTGCGTATATGGCTGCTTGATGTTGTAATCCATGCCCGCAGCCGAGATCGAGTTCAGGAAGGTGAAGTCGGCCAACGGCTCTGTACGCAGATAGCTTGCAGGTGAAAGGCCGCGTGCCGGTAGGGTATTCCCCAGGGAAAGAGAACCGGGTGCAAAGGTGCCTGTCTGCCCCGAGGTATTTGGATTCAGATAGAAGCTCTGATAGAAGAACGCTCCGTAGGACGAGGAGCTCCGTAGGACGAGGAG
>NZ_JBFRCY010000198.1:0-6508 GCF_052113305.1 Terriglobus sp. YAF25 | reverse complement strand
GACCTTCGCAGACACGAGATGGCTGAGCGCGCCGATCTCTTCCTGCATCCGAAGCCTTCGACCGATCCAATCTGGATCAACGCTGTCGCGAACTACATCCTGCAGCAGGGTTGGCACAAGCAGGAGTTCATCGACCGCTGGGTCGATAACTTCGATGCGCAACGTGAGTCGCTGGCGCAGTACACGCTGGAGTTTGCCGAACAGCGCACGGGGATTTCACGAGACACACTGATTCAGGTTGCTAACTGGATCGCGCAGTCGAAAACGGTCTGCATCCTGTGGGCAATGGGCGTGACGCAGCACTGTGGCGGCTCCGATACTTCGACCGCTATCTCCAATCTGCTGCTGCTGACCGGCAACTATATGCGCCCGGCCACAGGGGCGTATCCATTGCGTGGACATAACAATGTGCAGGGAGCCTCTGACTTTGGGTCCATACCCAACGTCTACTCCGGCTATCAGAAGGTGGCCGACGAGCAGGTGCGTGCCAAGTTTGAAGCAGCCTGGCAATGCACGCTGCCGGTGAAGGACGGCCTGGATAACCACGAGATGATCCGCGCCATTCACGATGGCACGTTGAAGTGTCTTTACCTCAAGGGCGAAGACACCATCACCTCCGATGCCAATGCCAACGATGTTAAGGTTGCGCTCGAGCAGGTTGATTTTCTGATCGTCCAGGATATCTCCCTTTCCGAGACGGCGAAGTTCGCGCACGTGGTGTTGCCGGCATCTCCTTCGCTGGAGAAGGAGGGCACCTTCACCAATACCGAACGCCGGATCCAGCGCCTGTATCGTGCGATTAAGCCGCTCGGATTTTCGAAACCCGATTGGGAGATCATCCAGCTGATTGCGAACCGCATGGGTGGAAAGTGGAAGTACAAGCATCCGTCGGAGGTGATGGATGAAGTCGCGGCGTTGACGCCGCTCTTTGCCGGTGTCAGCTACGAGCGGCTTGAGGGATACAAGTCGTTGCAATGGCCGGTGGCCAAGGACGGTACTGATTCGCCATACCTCTTCAAGGACGGCTTCCCCTTTCCCGACGGCAAAGCGCGTTTCCACCCCGTCGATTGGATTGAGCCAAGCGAAGAGCAGCGCAACGGCGAATTCACCCTGCACCTGAACAATGGACGGCTGCTGGAACACTTTGAACAGGGAGCGATGACGTATCAGTCCGAGGGAATCCGCGCCCTGACGCCGACGAACTTTGTGGAGGTCTCGCCGGAGCTGGCAGCGGAATATGGATTGTCGGACGGCACCCTGGTGGAGCTGCGTAGTCCCTATGGGAAGGCAAGAGTGCCTGTTGTGGTGACCAGCCGCGTGCAGGGACATGAGCTCTATATGCCTCTGAACTCTATCGACCAGCCGGTCAATCGCCTGACCGGCACTCATGTAGACCGCGCGACACATACACCGGCATACAAGGAGATTGCGGTTAGCCTGACCAAGCTTGGGGAGCAAGGACCGAATCCGCTGCCGCCTGGAAACTTCCGTCATGGACACCGTACGCCCCAGCCAGGTGTCGAGGTGGAACGCAAGTGGGCCCGCCTGGATTACACGTTGCCGGGAAGCAGTCTGGTTCAGATCAAGACGACTACGGTATAGAGGTGTTGTGCCGACAAATTCGAGATTGCCCATGCATAGATAAGCGCTGCAGGCCGGGGTCCCCAATGAACTTGTTGATTGGGGTGGAAACGCGCGTTCTATACCAGCCTGGGGCAACGCCCCAGGTCTTCGGCATATTGAATGATCAAGGGCTGAAGGCCCGCTCTATAACTCAGCAGCGAAATCGAATTTGCCGATACGACCTGGCGATGATCCAAGAAGAGCTCGATATGAGGTGCTCAGGAAAGTGAAGGCCGGGCCCATGTCCCCGAGGGACATGGGGCACCCAGTGCATACGCTCTATCTACTTCTAGAGACGAGGCTTCCATCGCATCTCCATTGGCTGCTGTGCGGAGTAGATACCGACAGGGCCTGAACAGAGGTATGCAACGGCACAGGCGGCGCCGGCAAGCAGGCCGGCGTGTGTTCCGAAGAGCTCCATCGCCATGATCAGGCCGGCAATCGGAGTGTTGGCAGCAGCCGCGAAGACCGCGGCAAATCCCATGGCTGCAAGCACGCCGGTGCTGAGGGGAATCACCGGGGCCATGGCGCTGCCGGCAGCTGCGCCGATGAAGAACAGCGGTGTCACTTCGCCGCCTTTGAACCCGGCCCCCAGGGTCAACGCAGTCAGGCCAAGTTTCGCTGCCCAGACCCACCATGACTGCTGCGTGGTGAAGGACGCCACGATACCGGGAACGCCGAGGCCGGCGAACTGCCATGCATGCAGACTCCAGGTCAGCAAAGCAACCAGGACTCCGCCTGCGAGCGGCCGCAGAGGTGGATAGGCAAACATACGCTTGAACCAGTCCGTCAGACCATGTTCGAGCGTGGAGAAGACGCGGGCGATCAAGCCAAAGACTACGCCTGCCAGCGCTGCCCATACCCAGTTCATGGGTTGGAGCGATGGCTGAGCGCCTACGGGATATTGCGTGTGATGCACGCCGATCAGGCGCACGGTGAGATCGCCTGCAAAGGAAGCAATGAGGCACGGGCCTATGCCTTCGAGGACAGAGGACCAGCCTACCCAGCCCACAGCCAACACCTCGATGCCGAAGACAGCGCCTGCCCATGGCGTTCCAAAGACGCCGCCGAAGCCGCCGGCGATACCAGCCATCAGCACGGCCCGGCGGATCTGATGTTCGGCGAAGAGCTCGGCAAGCCACTCCGCCAGCGACGCGCCCATCTGCACCGCAGTGCCTTCGCGGCCTGCGCTGCCGCCGAAGAGATGCGTCAACACGGTACCGAGCAGGACCAGCGGAGCCATACGCAGCGGTACGGTCTCTTGAGGGTCGTGGATCTCTTCGAGCAGGAGGTTATTGCCATCGGCAGCGCGGCCGCCATAACGCCAGTACACCCAGCCCACGGCAAAGCCGGAGAGCGGCAGCAACGCCAGCAGCCAGCGATGATGCTCGCGCGTCGTATTGGCCCAGTTCAGGGCGGCAATCAGAAGAGCCGATGCGGCGCCGGCAACAACACCGATGCCGGCGGACAACAAAATCCAGGTGAGTGGTTTTTTGGCGGTCGCCTTTCGAGCTCGGGACACACGTTCTCCTACGGGTCGATCTCGTAGGAGTCATCAGCTCGCCGGACTTATCGTCCGGGGGCGGTTCAGGCGGAACCCCATCGCCTTCCAGCTTGTTGAGAACCTCGAAAATGCTCTACTGACGCGGAGCGAAGTATCCTTTACGGGCGCGCACCTTGTATCGCGGATCGAGGGCCTGTAGATAGATTGTACGAAACGATCCGTCTGCCTTGAAGTCCGAAGGCACGTACTCCAGCGAATACTGGCTGCGCAGCTCTTCTTCGATGGAGCGGAATCCGTTGGAAACCTCTTCAATGCGTGTCGGGTAGAAGGCTCGCCCGCCGGTCGCTTCGCAGATGGCCTTCAGGATGTCGTCGCCCTTGTCCTTGGTGGGACTGACGTTGGTGCTGATGCCGTACACCATAGTTTCCGCGCGCTGGCACATCTTGATGGCGTCAGTCATGAGGGCATGGCTGTAGTTATCATCGCCGTCAGTGACCATGATGATGGCTTTGCGGTATCCAGAGCCCTGCATCAGCATCTGATCCTTGCAGGTGCTGTACAGCGCATCGAACAGCGCGGTACCGCCGCCGGGGCGCAGCTTGTGAATGCCCTGGTTCAGCAGATCGACGTTGTTACTAAAGCCCTGCTCCAGATCGAGCTGCACATCGAAACCTTCCACGAAGGCCATGTCCTGGCGATGCAATACCTGCAGCAGGAACTCTACGGCTGCCTGCTGCTCGAACTCGAAGCGCTGGCGGATGGAGCTCGACGTGTCCAGCATGATGCCGACGCGCAACGGAAGGTTGGTCTGCTGCGTGAAGCGGATGACGCGCTCCGGCCGCTTTCCGTCGTCAAGAAGACCGAAGTCCTGCTGCCGCAGGCCGGTGATGAACTTCCCTCTCTTGTCGGTGACGGTAAAGATCTGGTTAACCTCGCGCGCGCCGATACCCTTGATAGTGGTTACATCGAGCGGCGACTCCTGCCCCGGCTGGCCGGGCACTGCAGGTTGCTGTTGCACCGCAGGTTGCTGTTGCGCGGCAGGTTGCGGCTGCGCAGGCTGCTGCTGGGCCGGCGTTTGCTGCTGAGGTTGCGTCGTCTGCTGTTGGGGCTGCGCGGGGGTAGGAGAAGTCTGCTGGGCGGCGACAAAGGAGCCGCAAGCGAGCAAAAGAAACGCAATCGAAGTACCGCGTTGAATATTTTTGAACATCGTCGGAGTCACTGGCCCAAATTCTACCGGAGACCTACAAGATTGGACGCTGAAACACGCCAATATGTCTGCCCTCTGGTCCTGTTATGGTCTTTTTACCGGTTCCTTCACCATATTCAGGATTTGTGTCAGTTTGTCAGGCAACTCCGCCGTGAGTTCCAGTTTTTTCCTCGTGGAGGGATGAGAGAAGTGCAGCTTCCAGGCGTGCAGGAAGTTCCGCTCCAGGGGAACGCGCTCTTCGCCGTCGCGCAATGAGCCGGCAGCGCCGTAGAGTGTGTCACCAACGACGGGATGTCCCAGGGCCTGCAGGTGCACACGAATCTGGTGGGTGCGGCCGGTTTCGATCTTGACCTCGACCAGAGTGAACTTGCCGAAGCGGCCTTCGATACGCTCCACCACCTTGATGTGGCTGACTGCGGACCTGCCATCGGCACGTAGCGTGGTCATGCGGGTGCGGTGTACCAGGTCACGGGCGATAGGCAGTTCGAGGGTGACTGCATCTTTCTTCAGCCAGCCCTGAACGAGAGCGAGATAGGTCTTGTCCAGTTTGCGGTCGACGAAGAGCTGTGCCAGCTTGCGATGCATGGCGTCGTTCTTCGCTACGACGATCAGGCCGCTGGTCATCTTATCCAGACGGTGGACGATGCCAGGCCGCTCCTCACCGCCAACACCGCTCAACTTACCGAAGTGGGCGAGAAGAGCATTCACCAGCGTGCCGCGGTTACGTGCGTCATCGGTAGCGCCTGCACCGGCATGCACCATCATGCCGGCAGGCTTGTCGATGACGGCGATGTCTTTGTCCTCGTAGACGATGGTGAGCGGAATATCTTCCGCGAAGGCGCRCAGCGGCTCCGGCCGAGGCTGTCCTTCGATGGAGATCTGATCGCCGCCCTTAAGCTTCAGACTGCTTTTGGCCTTCTGTCCGTTGACGGAAATCTGGCCGTTGTCGGCAAGAAGCTGAATACGGGAGCGTGAGATATCCGGAATTGCTTTGGCCAGGTATGCGTCCAGGCGCATGCCGTTGGCGGCCGCATCGGCGGCGAAGCTGCGCACGCCATCCTCGGCTTCGAGGTCTTCCTCGTCAAGTTGCGGAATCACGCGTTCTGCAACGGGAATCTCTGGTTCGGGGGCAATGACATGTTCCGGGTCAATGCCCTCTTCCAGGCCGGCAGCACGGGCGGCATCACGGGCGATGCGGTAGTCGTGCTTTACGGTCCGGCGGCGCTGACCTTTGGGCAGCATGTGTTTAGAGGGCATGCGCGTTCTCCTGCTTCTTTGTGGGCCACTTCAGCCAGAAGGCTGCCGCTGCAACCGTGATAACGATCATGACAACCTGGTCGGGATCGAGGCCGAAGGGCGTTGCGATCTCGAAGATGGTCTCCATGCGGTAGCAGTCCACCCAGAAGCGTGCAATGGCGCCCAGACCAAGAGCGAGGCCGAAGACCTCTCCCGCCTGTCCGCGCCGTGGAAGAAACCACAGTAGCGTGAAAAAGATCAGCAGCGATGCCAGCGCCGCATACAACGCGACCGGATGCAGACCAACGTGAGCGAAGATGCCCTGACCGCGCTGCAGGCGGCCGGGAAGGCTCAAGGTGGCGAGGCCGACGTCGTCACCGGAGAACAGGTCGCCGAGATGCACAAAGACCAGAAGCAATGTCGCGCAGATGCCCGCGGCGTCGAGTGTCTTGAGCACCGGCATGCCGTCGCGGCGCATGTACAACAGGCAGATTAGAGCGGTGAGCAGAAGACCGAGGGTGATGACCGTCGGAAGCGCGAGAACGATTGCAGGCGATTGCAGAAAGACCTTCCAGTTCACCAGCACCAGTTCCAGGCGCGAGAGCACGAAGACCGTGATAACGGCAAAGAAACCGAGGTCCCAGAACTTTTCAGGATCGACACCTGAGCGGCGCGCGACACGATGTCCCAGCGCCATGGCGGCAATGATGCCAATGGCCGCGCACGCGCCGCGTGTCGGCAGACCGAATCTTCCCCACCGAAACAGCCACGGGTGCATGATTAACAGTTTAATGCACTGCGAACATGGCTGTTTCTCGTAGAGACAGGAAAGAGAGCATCTATGGGCGTTTTTCCGCAATGAAACGCCGCGGCACTCCTCTACCGGGATACCCAGCAACAGGAAAAATGCTTTTAAAATGAAAACCGACCCACGTGGC
>NZ_JBFRCY010000197.1:0-6515 GCF_052113305.1 Terriglobus sp. YAF25 | reverse complement strand
GCCCTACACTACGGCTACAGGGAAAATGCACTACTGACACGCTGCTGTCGTAGCATGGCCGCATGCACGCACTCCGGAAGCTTGCTCTTCTCTTCTGTCTCGGCTCCGTTGCGCTTCAGGCGCAAAAGCCGTCGCGCCCGTATGATCAGCTCTTCGTCTTCGGTGACAGTTACTCCGATACCGGAGCCGGATACATTGACGGCAATGGCCCCACGGCAGTCTGGTACATGGCCAAAAATCTCGGTATTGACCTGGTCATACCGCTGAAGTCGTGGGCTGGGGCGAGCGTGAACTTCGCCGTCAGCGGCGCTCGCACCGATGGTGGACTCGGGCGCATTGATAAACACGGCGAGATCCTAGGCTATGGCATGCAACTTCAAGTAGGGCAATTCCGCGAGTTGATGCAGGCGGGTCTCGTCACCTTCGATCCCAAGCGGACAATGTTCTTCTTCGCCGGTGGATTGAATGACAGGACCTTGCCCATCGAGACCAGCGCCCAGGACATTGAGGACGAGATCGAGGCGCTCTATGGTCTGGGCGCACGCCGCTTCATGGTGGCCATTCTTCCGGAGAAGATTCCGCAGTTTGCGCAGCAGGGAATCCGCGTCAACCCGRCACTGCGCGGTATTCCGGAAGAGATGAAGCACCGGCACGCTGACATCGAGATTGCCACCAGCAACTGGGGTGCATTCCTTGATGAGGTGATTACAAACCCTGCGAAGTACGGTATTACGAATACGACGGACCGCTGTGCCGGCCGCGTGCTCCGCAACGAAGATCCCACACCCTGTGCCACGCCGGAGAAGTACTTCTTCTACCACGAAGGGCATCCCTCAACGCGAGCTCACGAGGTAGCGGGAGGCATGTTGGCGGACGAGGCGAAGAAGATTTCAGCTCGCTAACACGCTAAGCCGGACGTTGGCGTGCGAATCGGTGTGGCAACTCACTGGATGCCCCATTCACCGGGGTCCCCAACGAACTTGTTCGTTGGGGTGGTCACGCGTAGCGTGAGTGGGACATTCGAGCGAAGCTCGAATCCGCCTTGTCCCTGAAAATCCCATCCCCTGAAAATCCCATCCCCTGAAAATCCCATCCATTGCTACGCAATGGATGGGGCACCCATTGAATGGGCTATCTAAGCGATACGCAGCCGGGGATCGTCCGGAAGAAACGGTCGCGTCGGTTCGTAGTATCTACGCTTCGCCGGAACCGAGACGAACTCACACTCCGGATAACGCAGCGCCGTCAACCTGCCGCCGAAGACACACCCGGTGTCGATGTTGATGGTGTTGTTCAGGATCACAGGGCTCTCCACCGGAGTATGCCCGAACACGATCAACGGGTTCCCTTGGTACTCCGCCGCCCACGGATAACGGATCTCGCCCCACTGATCGCGGACTCCAGTCTTCTCTCCATGAATTGCGAGCTCCCGAGCCTGGATGGTGGCGGCGCGATGCATGGACTCCTTCAGGCCGGCGTGAGCGACCAGAAGCCTGGCATGGTCGAAGATCAGATGCCCCGGCAGCCGCTTGATGAAGATCGCCATCTGCTTGGCGAATTCTGGAGACTGCCGTCCGAATTGTTCCAGAGAGTCAGCAAGTCCGAAGGTCAGGGGCAAGGTCTTGCCGGACAGAGCCGTCGCAAGCCGCACATCATGGTTTCCGGCGACAGAGAAAGCCTTGCCCTGTGCCATCGCCGCAGATACCAAACGGAAGACCCCTGGGATTCCCGGCCCGCGATCCGCGAGGTCGCCGACAAAGATCAGCCTGCGCTTGTCCGGCGACGTGATGGAGAGATCATCACCCACCTGGTATCCAAGCGTTCCCAGCAATTCCCTTAGCTCATCGATACATCCGTGAACATCGCCCACGATGTCGAAGGGGCCGGAGTTCTCGGAGTGATCCTGAAAGGAGATCGATTCGGCATGAAGCTCAGCGGCGGTACTCACACTCTAAGAATATCGATTTTGGGCGGCTCGGGTATGTGGCCCAGAGAGGCAGTTTTACTGAATTACCCGCAGCGCCGTATCGACAGCTGCTTCGTTCTCAGCCTGGAAGTAGTTCCGGATCTTCTCAGCAGTTGCCGGACTCACCACCGCTGACAAGGCATCCGGCCCCGCCTGCTTGATGCCGCGCAGCGACCCGAAGTGCTCCAGCAGCCGTTGCCGCGTCCGTGGACCAACGCCCGGGATTGCCAGCAGCTCCGAATCGCGGTCACGCATCTCGCGGCGTTTGCGGTGGTAGGTAATTGCGAACCGGTGCGATTCATCGCGGATCTTCTGGATCAGATGCAGTACCGGAGAACGCCTATCCAGCACCACTGGCTCATCCTCCTGGCCGTAGACATAGACGATCTCTTCGCGTTTCGCGATGGAAGCCATCGGCTGGAGCGTGAGTCCGAGTTGTTCCAGTGCGGCATAAGCTGCATGAAGCTGTCCCAGGCCGCCGTCGATCAGTATCAGTGATGGCAGATCTTTCTTCTCTTCCAACAGGCGTGAGTACCGGCGATGCACAATCTCGCGCATGGAGGCGAAGTCGTCGACACCTGTGACGGTTTTCACCTTGAACTTGCGGTAGTCCGACTTCTTCATCGCGCCGTCTTCCCACACCACCATGCTGGCGACCGTCTCCGCTCCCTGAATGTGGGAGATGTCGAAGCACTCGATACGCCGCGGCGGTTCTTCCAGGCTCAGCGCATCCTGCAACGCTTCGGCGATCGCCTTGTTGGTCGGCTGCAGCGTGCGGAACCGTTGGTCATAGGCCTGTTTGGCGTTCTGGCATACCAGGTCAACCAGGGAACGCTTGTCTCCTCGCTGCGGCGCGGCCAGCTCAATCTTGTGCCCCGTCCGTTCTGAGAGCAGAGAGGCCAGCGCCACGCGATCAGGGAAATCGACCGGGACGTAGATATGTTTGGGCACATACGGCTGATCGAGATACACCTGCTTCAGCAGGGCAGAGAAGAAGGCCGAAGGAGAGAACGCGGGCCGCTCGATCGTTGCCTCCGCTGCTGCTTCTGGAGCCCCTCCGGAGCCGAGAGATGCGATGTCTTCGGTCTCGTCGCTCTCCTCGGGATCTTCCGTTAGAAAGCTGAAGTCGGGCAGGTCTTCCCAGAAGAAGTCGCGTTTATCCACGATCTTGCCCGACCGCATATGGAAGAGGTTGACAGCGAGCATCTCTTTCTCGAAATGGAAGCCGAAGACGTCGGCGTCCTCGTTTTCAGTACTGGCAATGCGCTGCTTCTCCTGCAGCTGCTGCACGGTGATGAGCTGGTCGCGCATCCGTGCGGCAAGCTCGTACTGCTCTGCGACAGCGGCTTCGGCCATGCGCTCTCGCAGACGCCCTTCCAACTCGCTTTCTTTTCCGTCGAGGAAAAGCTGCACATCGCGTACTGCCTCGCGATAGGCCTCCGGGGTTGTGAAGCCTTCTACGCATGGTCCAAGACAGCGCTTGATGTAGTACTGCAGGCAGGCGCGCGAGTGATAGCGGGAGAGATCAACCTTGCACGATGGAATCAGAAAGCTACGATGGATCAGATCTACCAGGCGGTATGCCAGGTTGCCGGGAAAGTACGGCCCGAAGTAAGCTGACCCGTCTTTCTTCAGTCGCCGCGTGACAAAGACCTTCGGATAGCGGTCGCCCAGCGTCAGCTTGATATACGGGTAGGTCTTGTCATCCCGCAGCAGGATGTTGAACCGTGGCTTCCGCTGTTTGATCAGGTTGTTTTCCAGCGCCAGAGCTTCGTGCTCATTTGCTACCTGGATGTAATCGATGTCGACTGCCTCGCGCATCAGGGAGCCGGTCTTGGCATTTGCCTGGCTGGCGGCGAGGAAATAGCTGCGGACACGCGCCCGCAGGTTCTTCGCCTTGCCGACATAGATCACCTCGCCCTCGGCGTTCTTGTAGAGGTAACAGCCAGGTTTGGTCGGCAGTGTCCGGATTTTCGCCAGCAGATCCATCAGTGGGAGCACCCTTACAAGGCGCAAATTATTAGATTACTCCGCTCTTCGGCCTGCCATCGTCGGAAGAGATGGTAGGAAAAATTTTCCCTATTTAAACCCCGGAAATCTCGCAAGTCATTGAAAGTATTTGGAGTTTACATTTGGTGCGTAGCTTGCATCTCATAAGGCGTAACAGATGGCCCTGTTTGCCGGGCCAAACAATAGGAGAGTCACCATGACGAACGATTTCCGCCTTGCACGCAAGAATCTTGGAGCCACGATTGCTACCACGGTGGCCGCGGCTGGCATTCTCTTCCTGACGGTCGGTTGCTCTACAAAGAACTATGTTCGCTCGCAGACTGCTCCTCTCATCCAGAACACGAACGATCTGGATGCGAAGACGGCACAGGACCATCGCACGATTCTTGATACGGATCAGCGCGCTCAGGCCGGCATCGCCCGCGCCCAGGGTGCTGCCGATACGGCTGATCAGCATGCTATGGCTGCCGGAACGGCTGCGGACGCAGCCGGTAAGAGCGCCCAGGAAGCCTACAATCGTGTCGACTCGCTGACCGGCGTTGTCGCCAACCTGGATCACTACACTCCGCTCGCGGATGTGACCGTGACCTTCGGCTTCGACAAGTCCACTCTGACCGCCAGCGACAAGAAGGACCTCGACGCGTTTGCCGCCAAGCTTGACGGCGTCCGTCACTACATTCTTGAGGTCACCGGAGGTACAGACTCCACCGGCGATCCGCAGTACAACTACGAGCTCAGCCAGCGGCGCGCGGATGCGGTCGTAAATTATCTGCAGACCAAGTACAACGTTGCTCCTCATAAGTTCTATCTCATTGGTATCGGTAAGGATCAGGAAGTCGCGTCCAACAAGACGGTCGCCGGTCGCAAGCAGAACCGTCGCGTCGCTGTTCGCCTGATGTCGAACATGAAGGATGGGGCTGACACGTCCGCTCCGAGCGGTACCAAGTAGAGGTTTCCTTCCTCAGTAGTTACTGCAAGTGAAGTACCCCTCCCCCAAGTAGTGAGACCGGCGTGCTGCCAGTCTCACTACTCACCCCAAAAGGCGGCGGAGCCCAGCACCTATGTGGCTCCGCCAGCTTCTTTAAACCGGTTTTTCTCTCGAATATTGTGGTCTTGCCCACTCCCCGAGGGTAGGGCACCCGTTTAGGGAAAGTGTCAGTCCATTGCCACTCGAAACCGTGTGGGTTTCGGTTTCAATGGCCCCTGTACCGTCGACTGGTTTCCATCTCGTAGCTGGGTGTAGTGCGGTGACATGATCTCCACGCCTGCCTCATTGAAGGCATCCTGAATATTCCGGTGGAGCTCGCTGTAGATGCGCGGCATGGTGTCGGCATGCGCCGTAAAGGCGTTTACCTGATAGTGAATATAGAAATCGTCCAGCGCGGTCTGCAGTACGAAGGGCTGTGGATTCGACTCGACCATCTCTGTCTTCAGCGCCGCATCGACCAGAAGCTGGTGCACTGTCTGCCACGGCGTGTCGTAGCCGATCGTGACCGTCGTATAGAGGATCAGGTTTCCGGAGCGCGCCTGTGCCGAGTAGTTGGTGATGTTGCCATCCAGCGCCTTGGTGGAGGGAATCAGCACCTCTTCATTTTTCGGCGTCAGCAGCTTGGTGTAGAGGAACGTCCGCTCCATCACGTCACCGGTGGTTCCCTGGATCTGCACCCGATCCCCAACGCGAAATGGACGCATGTAGGTCAGTACGATGCCGGCGATGACATTACCTACGGTTGAGCTTGAGCCAAACGAGACCATCAGGCCGATGACGACCGACAGGCCCTTCGCGGCCTCCGATCCCGTGCCTGGAATCCGTGGTGCGATCAGGAACAACGCGATCACGATAATCACGGCACGGACGATCTGGCCGGTAGGCAGCGCCACATCGCGGTGCACCCATGGCGAGAGATTGATGGCGCCCTCATCTGCCTTGGTGAAGAGAAAGCGCACCGCCTTCAGAATGAAGCGGGTGAGTATGGCGATCACCAGGATGGTGATGAGGTTTGGTAACGACGCAAGGAAGCCGTAGTAGAGGTCGTGCAGAGGAGTGAGGACCCAGCCGAGCACCAGGTTGACATAACGCTCGGTGGCGGGGAACTGGCTGAAGGTCAGCAGCAGGGCGACGATTACGTTCAGCAGGACGAGCCCGTAGAAAACGGCGACGCTTAGCAGGCTCAGTGCGGACACGATCTGCGACCCGGTCAGAAGCTGCAGACCACGAATATGCAGTGGCGGTACGGTGCGCCGCTTGCTCTGCAGGAGGTCATCCAGACGGGCGCGCCCGCGGCGCAGAAGACGCCAAAGGAGGAATGCGGTTACCAGGATCAGCAACGTGATCGCGGTGCGCTTTAGGTAATCGGGATTCTTCCAGAAAGGGATCTCAGCGAGCAATGCGGGAAGAACGTGCATGGTGTGCGGATCAGGACTTCAGCTTCCTATAAACGACCAGCATGATGGCCGACGCGATGATCACCCACGCCAACTGGTACCAGTAAAAGAAGGGAAAACCCATCAGGTCCGGCGTCATGCGGTTGTACAGGCT
>NZ_JBFRCY010000196.1:0-12324 GCF_052113305.1 Terriglobus sp. YAF25 | reverse complement strand
TCTGGAAGCCGTCAGCAAGCCGCAGGAGCCGCATACGCTCATCATTACCTGCGCGGACTCGCGTATCGATCCGGAGCTGATCACGCAGTCAGGACCGGGCGAGATCTTTGTCACACGCAATATCGGCAATCTTGTGCCTCCTTATGGCGAGATGATTGGCGGCGTCTCCTCTGTGATTGAGTATGCGGTTTCGGCGCTGAAGGTGAAGCACCTGGTTATCTGCGGCCACTCCGATTGCGGCGCCATGAAGGCCCTGCTCAAACCGGATTCGACCGAAAAGATGCCGACCGTTCGCCGTTGGCTGCGCAATGCCGAAGCGGCGCTGAGCGTAACCCGCGAGATTGCTGCGGGACCCGACATGCTCTTCAACCTCACGGAACAGAACGTACTGATGCAGATGACCCACGCAAAGACCCATCCCTCGGTAGCCGGCGCCATGGCGCGCGGCGAACTGACGGTCGGCGGCTGGGTCTATGACATTGCCAAAGGCGACGTCCGTATCTACAACGACCAGAAGAACAAGTTTGAATCGACGGTGGGAGCCGGCGCTTGATCACGATCAATCATCCACCGCTGCGCCAGATGGCGAAGTACGTCGGCCTGCCTCTGGCGCTGCTCTTCGGCTTCGATGTCATTGTGGTGGTGGCCTTCAAGGTCCTGCATCTGCGTTGGATCGCGCAACCGGCGATCCCCCTTAGCCTGCTCGGCTCAGCCATCGGCGTGATCGTCGGCTTCCGCAACAACTCCTCCTATGGACGATGGTGGGAGGCGCGGACGCTCTGGGGCGCGATTGTGAACAACTCCCGCACGCTCGCACGGCAGGCTGTTACCGCCATGCGCCCCACGACTGAAGAGGATGTACAGAACGTGCAGTATCTGCAGCAGCGCATTGTGCTGCTGCAGATCGCATGGGTCAACTGTCTGCGTCAGCAACTGCGTGGTCTGGAACCGTGGTGGGAGTTGAAGGACATTCTTCCCCAGGAAGAGATCATGCTGCTGAAGAACGAGAAGAATGTCGCGCTCGAGATTCAGAAGCGCATCGGCCTGCTGGTCACCGAGGCCTATGAAAATGGCTGGATCAACGAGCGCCAGTGGGCCAACATGGACGACACGCTCAGCCGCCTGTGCGATGCCCAGGGCGGATCAGAGCGCATCAAGAACACGCCCATGCCGCGCCAGTACGACTACTTCCCGCGGATCTTCGTGCATCTCTATTGTTTGTTGCTGCCCCTCGCCATGGTGGGGAACCTGGGTTGGTGGACACCCCTCGGCTCCACCGGTGTGGGCCTCATTTTCCTGGCGCTGAACCAGATCGGAACCGATCTCGAAGACCCCTTCAACAACAGCATCTTCGACATCCCGCTCACAGCCATCTGCCGCACCATCGAGGTGAACCTCCGTCAGATGCTGGCCGAAAAAGAGATCCCAGCCCTGGAACGGCCGATCGACGGGGTGCTTTGGTAAAGCAGAAGCAGTTCATTGGTTGAATAGTTGAATGGTTGAATGGTTGAATTGTTGAATAGTCCTAAACACCATTCAACTATTCAACAATTCAACTAATAGGCGTTATGCACAATATCCATTGAGCTGTGGCCAAGATCGATTGCCACCACTTCACCATCGCGCACCGTGATCACCCGGTCGGCGATCTGGGCAGCTTCAGGATTGTGGGTAATCATCATCACGGTCTGGTTCATCTCCTTCGACGACTGGCGCAGCATAGCCAGCACGGCATCGGAGTTCTTCGTGTCCAGATTGCCGGTCGGCTCATCGGCCAGCACGATGGAGGGCCGCGTGATCAGAGCACGAGCAATGGCAACACGCTGTTGTTCGCCGCCCGAGAGTTCATTCGGACGATGCTCAAGGCGCCCCTTGATATTCAGCATCTCCGAGAGATGATCGAGCAGATGACGATCCATCGGGGCTTTCACTCCCGAGATCTCGTAGGCCAGTTCGATGTTGCCGAGCGCGGAGAGTGTCGGCAGCAGGTTGAACCGCTGAAAGATAAACCCGATATGTGACCGCCGAAGCCTGGTGCGCTCTGAGTCGGAAAGCTGGGCGAAGTCGACTCCATCAATCTTGATGGAGCCATGCGTCGCCTGCGTCAATCCCCCCAGCAGATAGAACAACGTGCTTTTTCCGGATCCGGAAGGTCCCACGATGGCAACGAACTCACCCCGCTCTACTGAGAAGTTCACATTCCGAAGAGCCGGGACTTCCAGTTTGCCAGAGCGGTACGTTTTGCCGAGGTTCTGCGCTTGAATGATGGGCGGCACCTCGGTCAGTGTACAGGCTCCAGGGTGTGCCATCCAACTCCTGCCGTCAGCGCCGGGAGTTGAATGGCACACCCCGGCCTGTGGTGTCAGGCAGCAGGACCGCTGGTAGCAAGCAGCGATTCCAGGCTGATGCCTTGCAGCAGGCTTACCTCGAGACGGAGGTGTACCAGGTCACGAGCCTGCCGGGGACGGACATGGCGCTGCACCGTGCACAGTTCGGCGAGCGCTGACTGTCCAGAGCGTGAAAACTCCAAGCCTGAACGCACTAGTTCGCCGTACAGGTCAATGATGCAATTCAACGGCAGTTCCAGCTCCATACCAAAGGCATGTTCGCTCAATGGTTCTTCCCGCAACAGCTGGCCGCCGCTCTTTCGAATTGCGCGCGCCAGGTTCACCACCAAACGCCCCTGGTCTTCGTATGTGTAGCTATGAATCGCTCGCATGGAAAGCAATTAACCTCTTGCCGGTTCATCGGCCTCCATGGAGAAGTCATCACACCACCGGAGGATGAAATAGTTACTCTTGGTTACCCGATGTCACAATGGAAGGGTGATTCTGGGAATTGGCACGGATATGACAGAGATTGACCGAATACGGGACAGCATCGCCCGATTTGGTGACCGCTTCCTTCACCGGATCTTCACTTCAGGCGAAATCGCCTACTGCCTCCGCAAAAAAGCCTCGGAAGAGAGCTTTGCTGCCCGTTTTGCGGCCAAAGAAGCGGCAGCAAAGGCTCTGGGCACGGGAATCAGCCGCGGCATCAGTTGGCAGGAGATCGAGGTCCGCCGGCAACCGGGCGAGCGGCCCACGATCCATTTCACAGGCCGGGCCGCCGAGCGCGCTGCCGCTATGGGAATCGCCGCAGCCCATCTTTCACTGACGCACACCCGCGGGATGGCGCTTGCCACGGTTATCGTGGAAGGTCCAGGTTGCTGATTTTGAAACCTTTAGCACCTGAGTGGCATCGCATAAAAGGAACCCTGATCCCCGCATGGTCTAATGCTTCCTGAAGCACTAGAAAGACGCGTCGTTATTAAAGGAGAGATATGCCCAGCACCCAGGAAGTGCGTTGGTCGCAGTTAAAAGTCGGCGTGATTGTTTTGATCTCGCTCACGCTGTTGATCGTCCTCATCTTCCTGCTCACCAGTTCCCAGGGTGCCAGCCTCTTCTCCAAAAAGCTCATGGTACGCGTCTACTTCGATAACTCCGCCGGTCTGAAGGTCGGGGCGCCGGTAACCTTGCAGGGCGTAACCATCGGGAATGTGACCGGAGTGCGGGTCGTGGACGATCTCGCACGCAAGCTCATGCCTGTGGAAGCCAGCCTGAGGCTCGACGCCAAGTACCAGTCCCTGCTGCACAAGGACACCACTGCCGCGCTCTCCACCGTCGGCGTTCTCGGCGACACAGTCATCGATCTCAACAGCCAGGTTGCAACCGGACCGCTGTTGCAGGACGGAGATATCCTGAAGACCCTCGATACGCCTAACCTGCAGGATGTCGTCAAATCCAGCCAGGGCACGATCGAGAGCCTGAACGTCATTCTTGCCAAGCTCGACCGCATCGTCGATACCATCGCCAGCGGTAAAGGCGCTATCGGCCAGCTCATCTATGACGACTCGCTCTATGTCAGGGCGAACAAGACCGTCGCCGAGCTGCAGCGTCTGTCGGAGAACCTGAACAACGGACAGGGTTCGATCGGCAAGCTGCTGAAGGATGACGAGGTGTACAACCGCCTCAACTCCACTACGGCAAAGATCGACCACATCGCTTCAGAGCTCGACGCCGGCAAGGGTAGCGCAGGCAAGCTGCTGAAAGACGATGCTCTGTACAACAACCTGAACTCCACCCTGGCGCACGCGAACTCCATCCTCGCTGAAGCGGACGCGGGTAAGGGCGGTCTGGGACTCCTGCTGAAAGACCCCGCCTTTGCGACCAAGCTGAATAACACCGTAACCCGACTGGATGACCTGATCACCGGCATCGATGAAGGCAAGGGAACGGCAGGCAAGTTCGTGAAGGATGACGCGATGTATAACAACCTGAACACCCTGCTGACCAGCTCCAACAGCCTGGTCAATACCATCCGCAGCGACCCGAAGAAGTACCTGACCATCCACTTGCGGGTGTTCTAAAAGGCATCTGCTTGCGGACATTCTGAATGCGTGGAATATTCGGGCCTCGCTCGAATCCGTGGGAGCAGCGGGGTTCCTGGCCACCTTTGCTGGCTGGGGGGTGTTCAGCGGGCATTCGGGCAGGCTTTATAAGCGCTGAAGGCGCGTTCTATACCAGCCTGGGGCAACGCCCCAGGTTTCGAATAGTTAAGAGGTCTGAGGGCTGAAGGCCCGATCTATAATCCTCATGCCAAATGGCTGAAGAAGCCCATCTGAAAAGGAAAGCCCCACTTCTTTGGACCGTAACCGTGGACTAAAGTTCACGGCTCCCACCCGTCGCGCATTAGGGCATTTTCCCTGTTGATGGGTAGCCTGGGAGGAGCGTGCAGCGGCGTTTTCAGTGAGGAAAACGCCCATAAATGCAGAGACCCTGCACTACACCTACAGGAGAAATGCTCTCGCGCGAATCTGCCTTTACTGCAGAGTTATAGAGCGGGCCTTCAGCCCTTTGTCGTTCAATGGTCAACAGACCTGGGGCGTTGCCCCAGGCTGGTATAGAACGCGCCTTCAGCGCTTTATCAGCAGGCTCAAAGCCCATTTTCTTAGGACGTTTGTAAACCAATGGTTGACGCCTTCGGCTCCCACCCATCTCCCACATCGGAACGTCGGTCCACTGCATTCGCGTAGCTGTCTTCCTTCGCTTTTCCCCGGAACCCGCGCCACCACTCAGGCGTATTCTCTAGGAACCAGTTTTTCTAGAGGAGTCCCCATGCGTCTTTCCCTTCTGGCGCCGGCGCTGCTGCTTGGCAGCCTGCCGGCTATCGCGCAGGTTTCTGCCCCCACCGCTGAGCCTAAACAACCTGTCAGCTTCGATCTTTCCGGAATCGACAAGACGGCCGATCCATGCACGGACTTCTATCAGTACGCCTGCGGTAACTGGAAGAAGAACAATCCCATTCCGGCCGACCAGACTCGCTGGGGCCGCTTCAACGAGCTAGCAGAGCGCAACAATTATTTGCTCTATCAGCAGTTGAAAGCTGCAGCCGACTCTCCGAAGACGCCGCTCGCAAAGAAGTATGGCGATTTCTTCGCGGCCTGCATGGACAAGCCGCTGGCCGATAAGCTCGGCTATACCCCTCTCGACGCCCAGTTCAAGGCCATTGCCGCCTTCAACGACCCGAAGAAGTTCGCCACTTTCGTGGGCATGATGGAGGACAAGTACGCGCAGGGCTTCTTCTTCGGTTTCGGCTCCGATCAGGACCAGAAAGACGCCTCAAAGGTCATCGGCGAAGTTGACCAGGCCGGTCTCGGGCTGCCGGACCGCGACTACTATCTGCAGAACGATGAGCGCATGACCAAGATCCGGGAGCAGTACCTGGAGCACATGAAGAAGATGTTCGCGCTCATCGGCGACACGCCCGAGCAGGCCGCCACCGAAGCAAAGGCCGTGCTTGCGGTAGAGACGGAGTTGGCGCAGGGCTCCATGTCACGCGTCGATCGCCGCAATCCGAACAACGTTTACCACATCATGACCATCGCGCAGCTCCAGGATCTGACCCCGGGCTTCGACTGGAAGGTCTACCTGGCCGCCAAGAAGGAGTCGGTGCTCCCGAGCCTGAATGTGGCGACGCCGGACTTCTTCAAGTCCATGAACATGCAGCTCTCCGCCGAGAAGCTCGCCGCGCTGAAGAGCTACATGCGCTGGCATGTGCTGCACCGCTATGCCGCCAATCTTGACGAGTCCATCGCGGCGGAGAACTTCAACTTCTTCGGCGCGACCCTTACCGGTCAGAAGGAACAGACACCGCGCTGGAAGCGCTGCACCTCGATGACCGACCGCGCGCTTGGAGAAGCTGTCGGACAGGACTGGGTGAAGCAGTACTTCCCGCCCTCCTCCAAAGACAGCATGGAGAAGCTGGCCCGTCGACGAGCGTGAATGGCTAATGACGCCGCCGACGGTCAACGCCTACTACAACCCGGCGCAGAACGACATCAACTTCCCTGCCGGCATCCTGCAGCCGCCGTTCTTCGACGCGAAGATCGATCCGGCCGTGAACTTCGGCGGAATCGGCGTCGTGATCGGTCACGAGATGACGCACGGCTTCGACGACCAAGGCAGCCAGTTCGATGCACAGGGCAATGTGCGTTCCTGGTGGACCGATGAAGATCGCAAGAAATTCGAGGCCCGCACCGACTGCGAGGTCAAAGAGTATGACGGCTTCGAGGTCGCTTCCGGACAGAACCTGAACGGCAAACTGACGCTGGGCGAGAACACGGCTGACAACGGCGGCCTGCGGATTGCGTATGCCGCGCTGATGAGCGTTCTGGCGCAGCAGGGCAGCGATGCGGGGTCAAAGCAGGTCGACGGCTACACGCCCCAGCAGCGTTACTTCATCGGTTTTGCCCAGGTATGGTGTGAAAACACCCGCGAAGCGACTGCTCGCCTGCGGGCAAAGACCGACCCGCACTCCAGCGGCCAGTGGCGCGTCAACGGCAGCGTCCAGAACYTTGAGGAATTCGGAAAGGCATTCGGGTGCAGAAAGGGTCAGCCCATGGTGCCAGTCAATGCCTGTCGCGTCTGGTAGCTTGCCTGAAACAACAAAAGCCCGGCTAACGCCGGGCTTTTTCTTTCCGTCAAACGAGCCACTCCCGGTGGCACAAAGTCTCCTCACCCTTTTACAATGGAGCGAGGAAAAGAACCCACAGATTGGACGGCCTGAACGGCAGCACACTCCGCCGGTAGGCTCTTGAGGTAAAAGGAAGCGCATGAAGTTGAGTCTGTCTGGCCGGCTAACGCTGGCTTGTGTAGTGTCACTGGCACTGATCAGCGGTATGACCGCCTGCGGCGGTGGCACCGTAGGTTTTATGTGGGTTCTGGGCACGCAGTATAACCAGGTTGACGGTTTCAAGATCGATAACTTCACCGGAAACCTGACGAAGGTCGTGCACGCCCCGTTTAGCTCCGGTGGTACCAATCCGGTCTCCATCGTGGTTCGCCCCGGTGGACGTTGGGTCTACGTCGTGAATAAGGGCGTTGCCCCGACCTACGACAAGTATGGCGCGCCGGTGCCCAACTCGGGTACAGCCGGTACCATCTCGATCTATTCCGTTGGAGGAGACGGCGTACTGAGCTATCAGCTCAGCCAGTCGAGCCAGGGAACGAACCCCATCTGGGCGCAGATGGATTCGTCTGGAAACTACCTCTACGTCCTCGATGCTCTCTCCAACCAGAACGACAGCAGCCAGTATGTGGTCAGCTCGACGAATGCGAATCCGGTAGGCGCTATCACGGTATTCAGCATTGCCGCCGACACGGGCCGTCTTACCCTGATACAGAACCAGCAGACGAAGTGCACGACAAGCGCCTGCAATGGCCAGCAGCTTACCTACTTCCCGGTCGGCAAGAATCCGACGATGATGAAGTTCTTCTCCTCGGGTTACCTCTTCACGCTGAACGCCGGCGACTCGACGTCAATTGGTCCCAGCATCACCACCTACCAGCAGAACAGCACGAACGGTCAGCTCACCCTGGTTGCCAACAGCACGACGCAGCTCGCCGCCGCCGGTACGAACATCTCCTCCATTACCAGCAACGGCACCTACGTCTACCTGACCGACGTCACCAATAACCAGATCTATGCCTACACGGTCAGCAGCGGAGCCTTGCAGCCGGTCACCGGCAGCCCCTTCGCCAACCTGTCGCCGGCAACCACGCCGGTCTGGACGCTGGTCGATAACAAGGGCAAGTTCCTCTACGTCCTGAACCAGGGCACCTCGAACGTGCAGAACGTCTCCAGCACCATCTCGGCCTTCACCATCGACACGCAGGGCCGTCTGGCCCGCCTGGCCGATACCAGCAACCCGTATCCGGTAGGCTCTGGTCCGGTCTGCATGCTGCAGGATCCGTCGAACCAGTATGTGTACACGTCGAACCGTAACGACTCCACGGTTTCGGGCTTTATCATCAACCAGAACACAGGCCAGTTGTCAGGTCTTACCCGCGGTTCGACGTTCCCGACCGTTGGTAATCCGACCTGCCTCGTCGCTAGCGGCAACGTGAGGTAATCGATCTGGCCATGCAGAATATTTCTTCTTACAGCACGCAATTTCAGGAAGGGCAGGACGGGAGCTCCAACGGCTCCCGGAAGATGGGAAAACGCATGAAGTGGAGTAAGTTCGGCCGCAACGCGCTGGCCACTGTCGTATCTCTAGGCATGGGCCTGGGCATCACCGCCTGCAGCCGCGACTACGTCGTCGCGTTCCTTTACGTTGCCTCTTCCGGATCAAGCACGGGCCTCATCAATGCCTACGAGGTCGACTATCAGGTCGGCGCTCTGGTGCAGATGGCGACCTCGCCGGTCGACACCGGCTTCCGCAACCCGGTCGCCATCAGCGCTACGTCGAACGGTAAGTTCGTCTATGTCGTACACCGTGACGACTCCAAGATCGTGGAGTACGCGGTTGGTACAGACGGTAAGCTCTACGGACAGAACTCCTATGACGCTGTCGGCGGAACCTATCCGGTGGCGTTGAGCGTTACGCCCGACAACAAGTTCGTCTATGTCCTGAACACCTACCAGAGCGGCTTCTCGCCGGCCAGCGTTGGCCCGGGCAGCATCTCGGTCTTCAAGATCGCTTCGGATACGGATGGTTCGCTCACGGCGCAGCCCTCGCTGACCGTCAAGATCGGTTTCAACCCGGTCGGTGTTGTGAGCAGCACGTATAACAACTTCGTCTACGTCGTAGAGCAGGACTCCAATGCGGGCAGCAAGAATCTGCTCGGCTTCTCGCACGACGCAAACGGAGCACTTACGACACTCGCCGGCACGACACTGGGCGCCGGCACCGCTACCTCCTTCACCTCCGGCTACTACTCCGGTGTGACGGCAAGCGCCGTGGTGGAAGATCCGCGCTCCCGCTTCCTGTACGTGACGGATCGTGACTCCAGCCAGGTGATCGGCTATACGCTGGGTTCCACCGGCATACCGGCCCTGATCTCCTCCAGCCCCTGGTCCACGGGCCTGCGTCCTCTGGCGGCCACGGTCGATCCTCGCGGTTTCTATCTGTACGTCGCCAACTACAGCGCCAATAACGTCTCGGCCTTCGTCATCGACCAGGCGACCGGCGCTCTGACCGGATCGGCAGCCTCCAGCTCCACCTCGGTTGGCACCGGCCCCCAGAGCATCACCGTCGAGCCGGCTCTGGGCAAGTACATGTTCACGGCGAACTTCCTCGACAACACCACCAGCGGCCTGCAACTGGACTCGCATAACGGCAGCCTGAAGAGCATTCAGAACACTCCGTTCGCAACCTCCAGCCGCCCGAGCGCAGCGGTCGCTGTCGCCAACGGCGCGCATGCCACACAGACAGTGAACCCGTAAGAACGAAATAAGTCATACACAAAGGCCCCGCCAAGTGCGGGGCCTTTGCTTTTGCATTGGGATAAGAGCTTGGGGAATCGCAGCTATCCCCGATAGGTAAGAAGCGCTGAAGGCGCGCTCTATATCAGCCTGGGGCAACGCCCCAGGTTTAGGCACCCACAAGTGGTTAAAGGGCTGAAGGCCCGCTCTATATAAGGATCTTCAATCAGGCGTATCGTTCATCGGATGCAATTCCGTATCTCGTGAGGAAGGCGGGAGTTTGTAGCATTACGACGATTGGGGATTATGGATCGGGCCTTCAGCCCTCACACCACTTCGCTATTCGTCTCCTGGGGCGTTGCCCCAGGCTGGTATAGAACGCGCCTTTCCACTCCAACGAACTTGTTCGTTGGGGACCCCGCCTTCAGCGCTTTGATCGATGGTCAATCCGTCGCGGACTTTGACGTGCGGCTCCCGTCGCCCAAACCCAACACCCTACGCAGCCGCCGTCTTCTTCGCCCCGAACGTCGCCAGCACCCACTTACGTGCCGGATTCTCATAAAAGACATACAGCAGATAGGAGAACGCCCACAGCAGTACATACGATGCCCACGGGTCGATAGCTGTGTAGTGCAGCTTCTCCGCGAGGTGGTAATCGCGCATCATCTGCAGGCCGTTGAAGTGCAGCAGGTAGATGCAGAGCGTCGCTTCACCGATCATCACAAACGGCTTCCAGCCGAAGAACGAAGCAACGGGATTCCTTCCGCTCACGCCCAGGATCAGCATCGCGAACAGAGGCGTCAGCAGCCCACCATGCATCAGGATGTAAGGCGTGTGATCGGCGGCGAGATATAGAAAGCCCAGGATGCCGGCTACCGCGGCAAATGCCAGAACAGCACGAACCTTCTCGGTCATCTCGCGCACTCCGTGCAGGCGGCCCAGGACAATACCGACAAGAAACGTGCAGACATACGGTAGCGGCGTGAACTTCAGTCCGCGCAGGTAGTAGCCGTACGAGTAACGGTCAAGATGAGGCAGACCATCCGGATTCGCCAGCATGTAAATACCGTGCGGAATAAGACCGAGGATCCAGATGCCAAAACCGAGAGTGACCAGGTTCCTTGCCCTCTCCGGCCAGCGCCACCGCATGACAAACGGGAAGATGACGTAGAGAAATGCCTCGGTCGAAAGCGTCCAGGCCACGGTATTCCAGAACGTGGCAAGCCATGGACTCCATCCCTGCAGCAGGAGCGGCGTCATAATGGCGCCCCGGAAGAACTCTCCCCGGGTGCGAACATGGAACTCTTCCATCAGTACCGGGATCGAAATCACCAGCGAGATCAGGTAGACGGGATACAGCCGCGCGACGCGGGCAAGATAGAAATCCTTCACCTTGAGGGTGCCGATGCGGTCGCCGTAGTTGTAGCTCAGGATGAAACCGGAGATCAGCAGGAAGAACCCGACGAAGACAAAGCCATGCCCCACGATCGGGGTGATCCACTCAATGTGCGGCGGCGTGAAGTGGAAGAGCATGATGTTCGCCGCCAGAAACGTACGTACTCCCGTCAACGCAGGAAGCGCAGGTTTGCGGGTGGTACGCGGAGCAGCCGGGGTTGCCGCGGCGGCGGGGGTAGAGATGGTTTCAGTCACAGCCAATGTTGGTTAAGACGTCATTTCTGCCGCTGGAGTTCCGGGAAATCCAGCGCAGCGCCGACTATTACGGCCGCCGGCGTGGCGAGGGTAAGCGTCAGCAGATACCAGACCGGCTGTGGCCCCCCCTGCAGCTTGAAGAAGGCATTGACGCTGAATCCAAATAGAATTGCGGCAATCACACCCGCGTGCAGGATCGGTTTATATGGCGCGATGATCCCGGCGACAAATCCGCCGACCATCGCCGCAATCAGCCGGACGGCAATATTGGCGACCAGGTAGCCGGAGGTCTCCGCCTTTCCGGCGAAGACGAGCCGCACCAGGCTGCCTTCCAGGGACAGTACGATATTGAGCGCCAGAAAGCCCACCATCACGCTCATCACGCTGCGTAGCGCTGGGGGCATAACTCTAAGCTGTCACCATCGATCCGAGGGTCTCACCCTTTACCACGCGCATGATGTTGCCTTCCTCACGCATGGAAAAGATGATCATCGGCATACTGTTGTCTTTGCACAATGATACGGCGGTCGCATCCATCACCTTCAAACCCAGCTTCAGGATCTCCATGTAGGTAATGGTCTGGAACTTCACCGCATCGGGAACCTTCTTGGGGTCGGCCGTATAGATGCCGTCCACGGAGGTCGCCTTCAGCAGGACATCTGCCTTGATCTCCATGGCGCGCAACGCCGCTGCCGTATCCGTAGAGAAGTACGGATTGCCGGTGCCGGCGCCAAAGATCACGACACGTCCCTTCTCCAGGTGACGGATGGCGCGGCGGCGAATGTATGGCTCGGCAACCTCATGCATCGCGATCGCAGACATCACTCGAGTCGCTATTCCCTGCTTCTCAATCGCGTCCTGCAGCGCAATGGCGTTGATCACCGTCGAGAGCATTCCCATATGGTCCGCTGCAACGCGGTCCATATC
>NZ_JBFRCY010000195.1:0-8869 GCF_052113305.1 Terriglobus sp. YAF25 | reverse complement strand
GAACAAAGAGACACCCAACTCGCCCCTTGGACAGACTTCTACAACCAACAAAGACCTCATGCTAGCCTCAACCTACGCCCGCCCATCAGCAGGCTCCAGATGTCAACAACCTCTTGACCTCCTACAGGTGCCCCATTCACGCGAAGCGTGAGTGGGAGATTCGAGCTACGCTCGAACCGCTTTTCCCATTCAACTATTCAACCATTCAACCAACAACTACACCTCAGGTGTCTCCTCCAACGCCACCTGCGCATTCTTCCCCTCAAACGCTGCATACACCACGGGTAAGAGAATCAAGGTCAACGCCGTCGAACTCACCAGACCTCCAATCACGACAATCGCAAGCGGCCGTTGAATCTCAGATCCCGGTCCCGTAGCAAACAGGAAAGGAACCAGGCCCAGCGCCGCGACTGTCGCTGTCATCATCACCGGACGGAAGCGCAGACGCGTCCCCTGTCGTATGGCATCCTCCTGTGACAGACCTTCCTGGCGTAGCTTGCGGATGTAGCTCACCAGCACTACGCCATTCAATACCGCGATACCCCACAGTGCGATAAAGCCGACTGATGCCGGCACTGAGAGATACTCGCCGGAGATAAATAGTCCCAGAATGCCTCCGATCGAGGCCAGCGGAAGCACCGTAATGATCAGCGCGGCAAAGCGAACTGATTTGAACAGAATGAACAGCAGGAAGAAGATCGCCGCAATCGTGATCGGCACGATGATCATCAGGTGATGCAGCGCCCGCTCCATATTGTGGAACTGCCCGCCCCACTCGATGTAGTAGCCTGCGGGCAACTGCACCTGTTGATTCACCTTCTGCTGCAGTTCGGCGACATATCCGCCGAGATCACGGTCCTGCACATTCACGCCAACCACGATACGGCGCTTGCCCATATTGCGGTTGATGAGCGCGGGGCCCTCAACGACGTTTACGCTGGCCAGGTCTTTGAGGGGGACACGCGGTCCATCCGGCGAGCTAACCTGTAACTGCCGAATGTCGTCCACCGAATCGCGCAGACTCGCAGGCAGGCGCACAACACTGGCAAAACGGCGCTCACCCTCGTAGACTTCCGTCGCTGACTTACCTGCAATCGCTGTCTCGATCACGTCATTCACATCGGCAGCATTCAGACCATACCGCGCAATCGCTCCACGATCGATGCTGATGGTCAGGTACTGCTGGCCGCCAACGCGATCTACGCGGGTATCCTGCGTCCCCTGGATGCCCGTGGCTACTTTTGCAATCTGGTTTGCCTTTTCCACCAGCAGGTCAAGATCATCGCCGTAAAGCATCACCGCAACATCCGCGCGCACACCCGAGACCATCTCATCCACGCGATCACTGATCGGCTGTGACATCACCAGGTTGATGCCTGGAAGCTTTGCCAGGTTCTCGCGAATCTCCTCTGCTATCTTGTCCTGTGTCATGCCACGCGGACGCTCATCAAACGGCGTCAGCGATGCGAGCACATCGGCCTCGTTCGGCCCTGCCGGGTCGGCAGGTGACTCACCGCGTCCTACACGCGAGACCACGTTCTCCACGCCCTTCACGCTCATGATGAGCTGCTGCATCTTTCCTTCCATGCGCAGCGACTCCTCCAGCGAGATATTCGGCACGCGGTCAGCATTGGGAGACAGTGTGCCTTCCTGCATCTCCGGGATGAATGAGGTCCCCAGGAGAGGAACGAGCGACAGCGATCCGAAGAAGGCGAGCACAACGCCGGCGACCAGTACTTTGCGGTGCCCCAGTGTCCAGTTCAGAATGCTCGTATATGGCTTGCGCAGCCATCGCACCAGCCAGGTGTCTTCCTCTGAGCCACCCTTCAGCAGATACGACGATAAAATCGGCGACAGCGTCAAACTCAATACCAGCGAGATACCCAACGCGATGGCAATGGTATATGCCAGTGGAGCAAACATCTTGCCTTCCATTCCCTCCAGCGTCATCAGGGGGAGAAAGACCAGGATGATGATGGTTACCCCGAAGAGCGTAGGAGTTGCGACCTCCTGTGTGGCATCTAGAACGATGCGCAGCTTCGAAGGTTTTTCCTCGCTGTGCACATGGTCGTGGTTGTGGCTCAGACGGGCGAAGACGTTCTCCACCACGACGACCGATCCATCCACCATCAGGCCGATGGCAATCGCCAGACCGCCCAGCGACATCAGGTTCGCCGAGAGATGGATATTGTTCATCACCAGGAAGGTCAGCAGCGGTGTCAGGATCAGGTTCGCGCTGACGATCAGGCTCGACCGTAGATCGCCCAGAAACAAGAAGAGGATCACGACAACGAAGACAATGCCTTCGCCCAGCACCTCGGTTACCGTATGGATTGCTGCATCCACCAGCTCCGACCGGTCATAGTAGGGCACCAGTTGCAGGCCGCCGGGAATCATGTGCTTGCCGTTGATCTCCGCCACACGCTCCTTCACGCGGCTTACGATCTCCTTGGCGTTGCCTCCGCTGGTCATCAGCACGACGCCGCCTACGGCTTCGGTGTATCCGTTCTTCATCATCGCGCCGTAGCGGACCTCGGTTCCGATGCGAACCGTCGCTACATCGCGCACGTAGACCGGTGTGTTTTTGTTCTCCTTCAGAACGATGTTCTCGATATCGGCTACATCGCGTACCAAACCCACACTGCGGATCAGGTACTGCTCTGCATGCTGCGGCAGCACGCCTCCACCGGCGTTGGCGTTATTGCGAGCCAGCGCCGCCCGTACATCGTTGATCGTCAGGTTGTAGTAATGCAGCTTCTGCGGATCGACCAGCGTCTCGTACTGCTTGACGTAGCCACCGGTAGAGTTGATCTCGGCAACACCTGAAACACCGCGCAGCAGGGGACGAACTACCCAGTCTTGCAGCGTGCGCCGCTCGATCAATTCATCCCGCGTCAGCACGTGATGCTGCTCAGCCTCGCCCGGAAGCTCCAGCGTGTACTGGTACACCTCGCCCAGCGCATTGGTGATCGGCCCCAGCACCGGCGTGACACCTTCCGGCATGTGGTCGCGCAGCTCCGCCAGTCTCTCAGAGACCATCTGCCGTTCGCGGTAGAGGTCGCTCTCGTCCGTGAAGACCAGCGTGATGAGAGACAGTCCCGGCTTATTCAGTGACCGCATATCCGTCATGCCCGGCAGGCCGGTCATGGCGATCTCAATCGGAATGGTGACGAAACGCTCCACCTCTTCCGGGCTCTTGCCCGCGGCTTCGGTTGCAATCTGCACCTGTACGTTCGCTACATCCGGAAAGGCGTCGACTGAGAGCTTCTGCGCCGCGTTCMGGCCGAAGCCCATAAGCACGCACGCAACCACCACGAGGATCAGGCGCTGCCGCAGAGCAGCCGCGATGATGGACTGCAGCATGCTTACTTCTCTCCTTTGATCGCAGCCTGCTTGCGCTGATTGTTCAGGTGAAAGGCTCCCTCGGTCACAATCCGTTCCGCCAGCGTGACACCGCCAAGCACGACGCGCCTGTCGTTCTCTTCTTCGCCCAGTGTTACCTCACGCAGAATGTATCGCTGCGGCCCAATCTGTACGAAGATGTTGTCTTTGTTGTCTTCACGCACCACTGCCGCATTCGGGATCGTGAGCTTACGATCGCTGCGGCCGGTAAAGGTCATACTGGCAAGCTCATCCGGCTTCAGACGGCCATCGGGATTCGGGAGATCCATACGCACCTCTATGGTGCGAGTGGCCGGATCGACAATGGGAGAAACGAATGAGAGCCGTCCATTGAGCTGCATATCCTTCAGTGCGGGTACGCGCACTTCAACGTCCATCCCGGGCTTCAGGATTCCGGCCTCCTGCTCAGGGACATCCGCTGTGATCCATACATTCGACAGATCGGCGATGGTGAATGCAGGGTCCGCCGGCTGTACCACTTGTCCGATGGTGATCTCGCGCTTCAAAACTGTGCCRCTTTTCGGCGCAACGATCGGATAGTCAGCACTCAGTTTGCGCGATGTTTCCAGCTGCCGTATCTGCGCCTCGGTCATGCCCAGGCCGAGCAGTTGCGTGCGATAGCTTGCTTCCTCAGTGGTGGCCTGCAGCCGTTCGGCGCGTCTCCGTTCCAGTTCCGCTCGGCCAATCACATCTGCGGCCACTAGTTGTTCCGCGCGCTTTTCAGCTGCTGCGGCAAGCTCCCGCTGTGACACTGCTTTGATCAATGCAAACTGCGTGTCAGAAAGATTGGTGCTGTGCAGCGTGGCCAGGACGGCCCCCGCGCGAACGTACTGGCCTTCAAAGACCAGCAGATTCAGAATGCGTCCGGCAACCGGAGATCCGACGCGGGCAATGCGTTGCGCATCTGTCTCGACACGCGCGGCTACCTGCAGTGTTCCGGTTACATCGGCCATCTGCGGTGTTCCAAACTTCAGGCTCTCGGCCAGCACCGGCGTCACCGCAACTATGTTTGGATTGCTGGCGCCTGCAACCGCCTTCTCTTCCTTCAGCTTCGACTTGCAACCTGTCCCCAGCAACACCGCGGCCATCGCCGCGGCCGCTAGAGCCTTTTTCATGTAGGTGTAGTGCAGGGCCTTTGCATCTATGGGCGTTTTCCTCAATGAAAGCGCCGCTGCACGCTGCTCCAGGGATACCCAGCAACAGGAAAAATGCTCCAACCATCGTGTCATCACGGCCTCGCTCCCGGCGTCAGTGCGCCCAGTTCTTCCAGATCGATCAATGCAGACTGGCGCGCGTACTGCGCATCCAGCAAATCGCCACGCACGCTTTGCAAAACGCGTTGCGCGTCCAGAACCTCAACAATGCCGCGCTCGCCGAACCGGTATGCGGACTTCGCCGCCTCTACCGCACTCTCCGCCGCCCGCAGTGATCCGGCCTCCAGCGAAGTCACCTGCTGGTCGGCCAGTTGATACTGTTCATACGCCCGCTCCAGCGCGCTCACCAGCTCCAGACGCCGCTGGTCCAGTGTCGCGTTTGCCTGTGAGATGGCTGCCTTTGCGTCTGCAATCTGTCCACGCCGCCTGTCCCACAGCGGAATAGGAATGGTGATGCCGGCGCGCCAGTAGCGCAGATCGGGCTGGTTCTCAAACTCGGCAAAGGCGGTCGGCTGCGGAATGCGGAGAGCTTTCTCGCGGTCCAGCGTCGATCGGCTCGCATTCAGTTCTGCTTCAGACTGCGCTACCGCCGGGTGCGCGGTCAGCACCTGGTCGCGCAGCGTATCCAAAGCCGGTAGCGTCATGTGCGCTGTGGTTGAACCGACGGGAATCAGGTTCGCATCGGCCGGCGCAGCGATGGCAGCGCGCAGGATTGCGATCGCCGAAGAGTATTCGATCTGCGCACTGTTCACCGCAAACCGCGCGCGAGCCAGTTCCGCTTCAGCCCGGGTCAGCTCCAGCTTGCCTTTCTCGCCGACATTGACTTCCACCTCGACGCGGCGGCGAAGGTCCTCCACCAGCGCCAGATTCTCGCGAGCATGATTGATCTCCTCTTGCCGCTTCAGTGCGTCGTAGAACGCCCGCTGCGCATCGGCCATTACATTCAGCCCCACACCGCGCTCCGCCGCTCGAGCGCTTGCGGCCATGGACTCTGCTGCTTTTCGGCGGGCACTGCGCTCCGATGGAATCTCGATGGTTTGGTAGCCCGCATAGTGCTGCAGCAGGCCTGGAGTCCCGGGTGTCTTGATCGGTCGCGCATACTGGCGGCCTTGAAAGACCTCGATATTCGGGTTCGTGTAGCCGCGTGCCGTCTGTACCGCTGCCTGGCCGCGCTGTGTTCCCGCCAGCGCCTCCTGCAAGCGTGGGCTGTTGCGTCCAGCCATTGCCAGAGCGTCATCGAGTGTCAGCCGCAGTTCGCTGGACGCAGGAGCCGCTGCCGTCTGCTGCGGCGCAGGCTCTGCCGGCATCGGCGCATCCACAGGCGTCTGGGCTGCCAGCAAAGCCGCCGGCAACAGTGGGAGGAGGAGCAACTTTCCTAGCGTCACATTGCTTCTATGGCAATTCGCTAGCCAAATAGAAATCCCCAAGTTTCATAGGGATTTGGGCTTTCACGATGTCCCATTTGGTACACCGCTGTCCGCTATCCGGCACCTCGGGCAGCCCATACACCGGGTGCCCCACATACCCGAAGCTTATGTGGGAGTATCGAGCGGAGTTCGATCCGTTAGTCATTGTGTAACAAGTTCATACTCTTCAAACCCAAAGATTCAGCGAGCGCTATTTTGGCTCCTCCACATTGGCTCCCCAATTGCAATGCAACTCACGATGCCCGCTGTCTCTCAGCTTCGCTGGCCCATGCCATCGCCGCCTGCGTGGGACAATGACACTATGGTCCAGCTTCCATCTGCGCTGCGCTCGTCGCAGGCCAAGGCGGTGCTTGTTGGTACCCTTGTGGTGTTGCTGTTCGGTGCTGCCGGCATCATTGCCGGTCTGCTTGCAGATCGGGAGCGCACGCAGCGCCGTCGCGTCGAAACAACTAAGCGTGAGCTGGAACATGTCTACACCGAGCTGCGTCAGAACATTGACCAGCTCCGTAAATCGGAGCGTCTCAGCGCCGCGGGTCAGCTCTCCGCCAGCCTCGCCCATGAGATCCGCAATCCTCTGGCCAGCATTAGCGGCGCCGCCGGTATCCTCGCGCGCGGACAAGCATCCGCTGAGGCTCGCGCCGAGTGCCTGGAGATCCTTACCAAGGAGTCCCAGCGCCTCAATAAGCTCCTCACGAACTTCCTCGACTTTGCCCGGCCCCGGCTTCCACGCATGCAATGGATGGAGCCCGCCGAGATGGTCTCCTCTGTCGCCGCCCTCGCTCAACACGCAGCCAGCCGTCAGAACGTAACTCTGGAGGTCCTGCATGACTCGGTACTGTCGCCGGTCGAATGCGATCCGGAGCAGATCAAGCAGCTCCTGCTGAATCTTGTTCTGAACGCTATCCAGGCTACCGAGGGGGAAGGAGCCGTTACTCTCAGCAGCTTTGTGCACGGCGGCAACCTCTGCATTGAGGTGCGCGATCATGGGAAAGGCATCAGTCCCGAAGTCCGCGCACGCATCTTCGAGCCCTTCTTCACGACGCGCGAAAATGGCACAGGGCTCGGGCTTGCAATTGCGGCCAATATTGCCGGCCAGCACGGTGGAACGCTTACCTGCGTCCCGAACATCGGCCACGGCGCTATCTTCCGTGTTGAGCTTCCCATCGCATCTGCGCCGCTAAAACGGCCCGTGGAGGTGGCGTGAGCAATCGCGTTCTTGTTGTCGATGACGACGTCAGTCTCCGACGTGTCATGAAGCTGCAGCTTGAGGAAGCGGGCTACCAGGTCTCCGTCGCCTCCGATGGCGAAGAAGCATGGCGCATGCTCCGCGAGTCCGAACCGCAGCTTGTCATTACCGATCTGCGTATGCCTACAACAGGGCTGGAGCTGCTCTCGCGTATTACTCAGGCAGGTCTTCGCACGACGGTCATCGTTGTTACCGCTTTCGGTACAGTCGAAACCGCGGTCGAGGCGATGAAGCTGGGCGCCTATGACTATGTCACCAAGCCTCTGGACTTTGACGCGCTTGTCCTTGTTGTTCATCGTGCGATGGAACGTCAAAGCCTCATCGAAGAGGTTCAGACTCTCCGTTCCGCCCTCGATCAGCGCTATGGCTTCGAAGCCATCGTAGGTCACTCCAAAGGGCTTCTCCGTGTCCTCGATCAGGCTGCACGGGTCGCTCAGCGTGACGCAACCGTACTCATCCAGGGAGAGACCGGCACCGGCAAGGAGCTCGTCGCTCGCGCCATCCATCACAACAGCCGCCGTGGCAAACGCCCATTCGCCGCGATCAACTGCGGCGCTATCCCGCGCGATCTCGTCGAAAGCGAACTCTTCGGCTACACCAAAGGCGCGTTTACCGGAGCTGTCGCCAACAAGGAAGGACGGATCGAGTCCACCAACGGCGGCACGCTCTTTCTCGATGAAGTCGGAGAGCTTCCACTCGAAGCTCAGGTGAAACTGCTGCGAGTCCTGCAGGAAGGCGAGCTTGCCAAGCTCGGCGCCACCGATCCCATCAAGGTAGATGTTCGTGTTATTGCAGCCACCCACCGCGATCTCTCTGCAATGGTCGAGGATGGAGCCTTTCGTGAAGATCTCTACTATCGTCTTGCCGTGGTTCCGCTGCGCATTCCGCCGTTACGTGAGCGGAGGGAAGATCTACCGGAACTGATTGAGGTGCTCTTTGAACGCGCTCGCAAACGGCACGCCTTCGAGCATCTGCGTCTCTCACCCACGGTGCTGCAGCATCTCATCGCCTATCACTGGCCAGGGAATGTCCGTCAGCTTGAAAATGTGATGGAGCGCCTGGTGGTGCTTTCGACCTCTGAGGTCATCTCCACAGAAGACCTTCCGCCGGAGCTTACTGCTCCCCCGCGCCCCGCTCCCTTTTGGCTCGACCTTCCAGAGCAGGGCATCAGCCTTGAAGCTCTCGAGCGAGACCTCATTCGCCGCGCGCTGGAGAAGTTCAACGGCAACCAGACCCAGGCTGCCCGCTATCTCGATATCAGCCGCCGCACCCTTATCTACCGCATGGAAAAGCACGGCCTCGCCCCCGAGTCGGCTACGAAAGAAGATCTCTGACTCTAATTTCTGAGCCTAAGTTTCCTGGGTGCATCGACAAATTCCATGAGCCACAACACTCGTTGCCCCATTCTTCGCGGTTTTTTATCGCGAAGGGTGGGTATCGCGCTACGCGCGACCGTATTTCCGTCTCGCAACGAGGAATAAAAAGAAGATCGATACAAAATATTTGTAGATAGTGGCCAGGGTCATGAGCTCAAGCCGAACTGGTCGATGCAACCTGTTCCTTTGGCCAAACACACGCTTTCGTTGTTAAACACCAAACGGCCCTATAGGCCGTTTGATGTTTAACGTTTGATGTTTAAC
>NZ_JBFRCY010000194.1:0-6596 GCF_052113305.1 Terriglobus sp. YAF25 | reverse complement strand
GCCTGAATGTGGACCAGACCATACGGCACATTCTTGCGTTCGCGCTTCTTGAACTTCTTATTCTTACCGGCCTTGCCGGCTGCGCTCTGCTGTTTTGCCATGGTTTACTTGGTCGCTTTCTTCTTGCCGGCAACCGTGCCCTTGCGGGGGCCCTTACGGGTGCGAGCGTTGGTGTGGGTGCGCTGACCGCGAACCGGGAGGTTGCGGCGGTGGCGGATACCACGGTAGGACTGGATTTCCATCAGGCGCTTGATGTTCAGCGAAACTTCCTTGCGGAGATCGCCTTCCACCGGGGAGCCCTGCTCAATCGTCTGACGGATGCGGTTCAGCTCGTCTTCGCTCAGGTCCTTCAGCTTGCGGAACGGATCGATGTCCGCAGCCTTCAGGATGGTCAGCGCGCGAGAGTCACCGATGCCGAAGATGTAAGTAAGCGAGATCCGCACCTGCTTGTTCGGTGGAAGATCTACGCCAGCAATACGTGCCATCTGGTTTCCTTCTCTTGGTTGCTTCCGGACGACGTCGTCCTCAGAAGCGGTTAGGGCAGCTTGTTCCCGGGGTTCATCGCACGCCTTGACTTCGGCGAACTCGCCCCATAAATGGGAGTGCTACAGGTTGATTGCCTTGCGGCAGATGCTCCGGGCTTAGCCCTGGCGCTGCTTGTGCTTGGCGTTTTCGCAGATCACGCGCACCACACCACGGCGGTGAACGATCTTGCACTTGTCGCAAATCTTCTTAACTGATGCACGAACCTTCATTACTTCCCTCAGTTCTGATTCTCAGCCACCGTTCCCGGCAACTGTCTTCTGCTACTTGTATCGGTAAACGATACGCCCGCGGGTCAGATCATACGGGCTCAACTCTACCGCTACGCGGTCGCCTGGGAGGATGCGGATGAAGTTCTTGCGCATGCGACCCGAGACATGGGCCAGCACCTGGTGCTTATTCTCCAGCTCGACCTTGAACATGGCATTTGGCAGCGTCTCAAGGACCACTGCCATTACTTCAATCGCGTCTTCCTTCGACAAACCGCCTCCTTTGCAACTACTGTCAGGGTCTTCCCCTGACCTGCCGGGGCTCTACAAGCCCCAAACGTTCTTACCGCGTCAACACCAGGGGGCCATTCTCTGTGATGGCTACCGTGTGCTCAAAATGCGCGCTCAGGCTGCCGTCGACGGTTACTGCGGTCCAACCGTCTTTCAGCACCTTCACCTCATGGGTCCCGGCGTTGATCATCGGTTCAATCGCCAGAACCATTCCGGCCCGCAGCTTGGTTCCCTTGCCGCGCTTACCGTAGTTTGGAACCTGCGGCTCTTCGTGCATGTTTCTGCCGATGCCGTGTCCCACAAAATCCCGTACGACGCCGTATCCCGACGCCTCACACATCTCCTGCACAGCAGCGCCGATATCGCCTAGCGTTGCCCCGACCTGGGCCTCCTGGATTGCCTGCTCCAGAGATGCCTTGGTCACATCCAACAGCTTCCGTGCGGCCGGCGAAAGCTTCCCTATCGGGTAAGTTTCAGCCGCGTCGGAGTAATACCCTTCGAGGATCACGCCACAGTCGACGCTGACGATATCGCCGTCCTTCAGCACCGTCTTTGTGGACGGCATTCCGTGCACGACTTCTTCGTTCACCGATGTGCACAGGCACCACGGGTAATCGTGGTACCCCTTGAAGGCCGGCTTAGCACCGAGCTCGGCAATCTTCGCTTCCGCCACACGCTCAAGATCCATCGTGGTGGCGCCCGGCTTCACCGCCTGACGGATCGCTTCATGTACCTGGCGAAGGATAATCCCCGCCTGCCGCATCTTTTCAATCTCCTGCGGCGTTTTGATCATGATGGCCATTGTCGATCCGCTTACTGCCCTTCGTTTCCTCTTAGCCGCATCAGCGCAGCCACAATCTTTTCAGTAACCACCTCAACCGGGTGATCACCGTCTACTGCTTCAAATCGTCCGAGAGCGCGGTAGTGCTCGATCACCGGTGCCGTCTGCGCGTCGAACACTCGCATGCGTTCGGCGAACTTCTCTTCGGTGTCGTCTGCCCGCTGTTCGAGAGCCGCACCTTCCTTATCGCACTTTCCTTCCACCTTCGGTGGATTGAAATGAACGTTATAGATGGTTTGACATACCGGGCAAGTCCTTCTGCCCGTAATGCGGCCCAGTAGTTGAGTATACCCAACTTCGATACTAACGGCAACGACGGGGAGTCCCGACTGGTTCTTTCCCAGGTGCCCATCCAGCCATTCTGCCTGGGGCAGGGTCCGGGGAAAACCGTCAAGCAGATACCCCCGCGCGGTGTCCGGCTGTTCCAGCCGCTCGGCCACCATCTGGTTGACCAGGTCGTCCGGAACCAGATGTCCAACGGAGACGAGCTTCTGGAACTCCTTCCCCATCTCCGAACCGCCTTTAATGTTGGCCCGGATGATATCGCCGGTTGAAATCTGGGGGACACCCCAGGCCTGCATCAGAATCTGGGCCTGGGTTCCCTTACCGACTCCTGGCGCACCTAACAGCAGAACCGGGCCGGAGATGAATTCCGGCTGTCCCGGAGAGGTTACGCATTCCATTCCCGTTACCAGCTCCGGCGTCCGCGGATACGGCCACTCTTCGGCGTAAAGCCGTCGTAGTGACGCATGATCAGTTGCGACTCGATCTGGTTTACCGTATCCATCGCCACACCCACAACGATCAGCAGCGAGGTTCCACCGAAGTRGAACTGTACGCCCATACCATTGGTAACCCAGGTCGGCAGCTTATCGAACAGGGTGCCAACCAGCCACAAGTGATTCAGGTGGATACCCGAGATCAGGAACTGCGGAATGACGGTGATGATGATCAGGTACAGCGCACCGACCAGCGTAATGCGAGTCAGGATGTCGTTCAGATAATCGCTGGTGCGGCGGCCCGGACGGATACCGGGAATAAAGCCACCGTACTTCCGCATATTGTCAGCGATGTCATCCGGACGGAAGACGATCGAGATGTAGAAGTAGGCGAAGAAGACAATCGCCGCGAAGAACAGGATCTCGTACCACGGCTCACCCGGCTTCAGACCTTCGGTCAGAATGCGCAGGAACTTAGTGTTCTGCACCCACGCTGCATTCGCGAAGAGCAACGGCGCCGAAAGGATCGAGCTGGCGAAGATGACCGGCATTACGCCGCCGGAGTTTACCTTCAGCGGCAGGTGAGTCGATTGACCGCCCATCAAACGGCGTCCTACGATACGCTTGGCGTACTGCACCGGGATACGGCGCTCAGAGCGCTCCACCCAGACAATAAACGCGACCACGGCGATCATACCGGCGACCAGGATCAACAACGCGATCGGAGTGAAGGCTCCCCATGCACGGGTTGTAGCCTTCTCCCACAGATCCTGGATACCGCGCGGCAGGCCGACGACGATACCCGTAAAGATCAGAAGCGACATACCGTTGCCSAYACCGCGCTCSGTRATCTGCTCGCCCAGCCACATSATGAACGCAGTACCGGTAGTCAGCGTCAACACCGCCATAGCAATAAATGACCACTTGCCGATGGTCACCATCGGAGCTCCGGTCTGCGAGCTGGTCAGTGTCAGGCCGATAAAGAACGACTGCACGATGGCCAGCAGAACCGTGAGGTAGCGAGTCCACTGCGTGATCTTGCGACGGCCGATTTCGCCTTCCTTCTGCAGCTTGGCCAGCGGCTCATAAATAACCGTCAGCAACTGGAAGATGATGGAGGCGGTGATATACGGCATGATGCCCAGCGCAAAGATCGTCAGCTTGCGCAGGTTGCCGCCGGAAAACAGGTCAACCAGACCCAGCGCGGAACCAGAATTCTGCTGGAAGTACTGCTGCAGCAGATCGGCATTGATACCCGGCGTCGGGATATGTGCACCCAGGCGATAGACCGCCAGCAGGCCAAGCGTGAACAAAACGCGCTTGCGCAGGTCGGGGATACGGAAGATGTTGAGGAACTTATCCAGCATCTGAGAGTGAGGCCTCGAGAACTTCGGGTGAAACGAAGAGAACAAGGCCCGGCGCCATGGCCGGGCCCCTAACCATTAGCTGAGAACGACAGCCTTACCGCCGGCCTTCTCAATCTTCTCCTGAGCAGCCTTGGAGAACTTATGAGCATGCACGGTAACGGCAGTGGTGATCTCGCCATTTGCCAGCACCTTCACCAGAGCGTTCTTCTTCGCTACGCCCAGAGCCTGCAGCTTCTCGATCGTCAGTTCGCTCTCATTCAGAGAAGCGATCGTGTCCAGACCCAGAACCGTGTACTCGGTGCGGAAGATGTTGGTGAAACCGCGCTTCGGAAGGCGGCGGTGCAGCGGCATCTGGCCGCCCTCAAAGCCGCGCATCGTGCGCGAGCCCGAGCGCGAACCCTGGCCCTTGTGGCCGCGGGTCGAGGTCTTACCCATGCCCGAGCCCATACCGCGGCCGACACGCTTTTTGTTGCTGTTGGCGCCCTTCGGCGCGCGGAGATTCGAAAGATTCTTTGCCATTATTTCCTCGCTCAACGCCGGCGAAGAGTGTTCCCTCTTCCCGACTCGCATATGTTTGTGGGCGATGCACTGATTCTACATCGCCCCTGGTTTGCGCGTGAAACGCGCCTTAGTCTGAACTACTCTTCGACGATACGGACCAGGTGCGGAATCGCCTTCACCATGCCGCGGATCGAGGGGGTGTCTTCACGCTCCACAATCTGGTTCAGGCGCGTAAAGCCCAGGCCCTTGACCACCAGCTTGTGCTTCACCGGCGTGGCGATCTTGGAACGGTAGTACTGGATCTTGATGGTCTTTGCCATGATTTAGAGCTCCTCAACAGCCTTGCCACGGAGGGCGGCCACTTCCTGCTTGTCACGCAGCTGCGTCAGGGCAGCAAACGTCGCCTTGACCACGTTGTGCGGATTGGCGGTACCCAGCGACTTAGTGAGAACATTCTGGACACCGGCCGACGTCATGACCGCGCGCACTGCGCCACCGGCGATGACACCCGTACCTTCGGGAGCCGGCTTCAGCAGCACCTGGCCCGAACCGAAACGGCCCAGCACCTGGTGAGGGATGGTCGTATCGGTCAGGTTCACCTTTACCAGGTTCTTCTTGGCCGACTCGATTCCCTTGCGGATCGCCTGCGGAACTTCCTTTGCCTTACCGGAACCGTAGCCGACCACGCCCTCAGCGGGATCGCCCACAACCACCAGCGCGGCGAAGGACATGTTCTTACCACCCTTGACGACCTTGGTCACGCGGTTGATCGCGACGACCTGGTCCTTCAGGTTCAGCTTATTGGCATCAATCTTCTTCTTCAGAGTTGCCATCGTTTCCCTTCAATTCCTTCCGGGCACATGAGCCCTAAATCGTTTAGAACTCGAGTCCCGCTTCACGAGCGGCATCGGCAAGAGCCTTGATGCGACCGTGATAGAGGTAGCCCCCACGGTCGAAGACCACCTTCTTGACGCCCTTTTCCTTGGCGCGCTCGGCGATCAGCTTGCCGACTGCCTTGGCCGCATCGATATTGCCGCCGTTCTTCTTCGACTCGCCCTTCTTGGCCACAGTCGATGCCGAAGCAATCGTCACACCATTGGAATCGTCAATGAGCTGGGTGTAGATGTGGTCCAGCGAGCGGTACACGTTCAGGCGCGGACGCTCGGTCGTACCCGAGAGCTTCTCACGGATACGGGTGTGAACCCGCTTGCGGATTACATTGCGCTGTCTCTGTAGAATCATCGTCTCTCTCCTAGTAGCGGAGGCGCCCTGCGCCCCCGTTCGGTTTACTTAGCGCCGGTCTTACCGACCTTCTTCTTCAGCTTCTCGCCCGTGTAACGGACGCCCTTGTTCTTGTACGGATCCGGCTTACGCAGAGAGCGCATATCCGCCGCTACCTGGCCGACCTTCTGCCGGTCGATACCGGTGATCGTCAGGTGCGTCTGCTTCGGATCGATGGCCACGTCGATGCCCGTAGGCAGCGGGAACTCGATCGGATGCGAGTACCCCAGAGTAAACACCACCACGTTCTTGCCCTTCATCTCGGCACGGTAACCGATGCCGACGATGTCCAGCTCCTTCGTCCAGCCCTTGGTCACGCCCTCGACGGCGTTGAAAACCAGAGCGCGCGCCAGACCGTGAATGGCAGCCTGGGAATCGTTCTCGCGCTCAGCCAGAAGGTGACCATCCTTCTCCACCAGCTTGATACCGGTCGGGAGAAGCGCGTTAACCGTTCCCTTGGGGCCGGTCACTTCGACAATATTGCCGTTCACCTTGTACTTCACGCTCGATGCGAGAGCGATCGGCTTCTTTCCAATACGTGACATTGACTCAATCCTTTATCGGCTTGCGAGTCCCGAGTGGCTTCTGCCACCACTCGTTCCACTGCAGCCAGGCAGCTCATCGCTACCGATTTCCTTACTTCCGGTGCAACGCACCGGTTCAATCTCAACGTGCAGCCACCAGAGGATGCGCGAAGCGCCCTCCGCCTGAACGGCCAGTCCTACCAGACGTTGCAGAGGAGTTCGCCGCCGACGCCTTCTTTGCGCGCCTGGCGACCGGTCATCAGGCCCTTGGGGGTCGTGATGATCGAGATGCCTAGACCGCCTTGAACGCGGCGGATCTC
>NZ_JBFRCY010000193.1:0-7547 GCF_052113305.1 Terriglobus sp. YAF25 | reverse complement strand
GCTCTGTCCGGGGAGATTACCACCCTAACGTTTCAAAGACATCTACATCATCTGGAATAGATTTTAAAGGTCATGACGACTCTACAGAAGCCCGAGCACGAATCGACGCCGGCGCGGCCCGCGCCCGGACACCATGATGCACCGCCTGCGCAAGAGGGGCCCAAAAAGGGCAGCGTCCTCCGCAAGATCATCATCGTCCTGCTGATTGCCGCCTTCGTGGGCTTCTGTGTCTGGAAGATCGTGGATAACCGCAAGAATGCGGCGACGCAGGGGGCCGGTCCCGGAGGACCTGGCGGCGGTCGTGGAGGCTTTGGCGGACCTGTTGCTGTGGCGGCTGCTCGAGTACAGCAGCGCACCATGCCGATCTATTACACGGCACTGGGAACGGTTACCRCCTATAACACGGTGACCATCCGCTCGCGTGTCGATGGTCAGTTGCTGCGGGTGAATGTGACGGAAGGCCAGCAGGTGAAGCAGGGCCAACCGCTGATGCTGATCGACCCTGCTCCGTATGAAGCTGCGCTGGCTGTGGCCGAGGGCAACCTGGCGCGTGACCAGGCGACGGCAACGAATGCCCGTCAGCAGGCAACGCGGTATGACCAGTTGTATGCCGCCGGCGTTGTAAGCCGTGAGCAGGCACAGGCGCAGGAGGCTGCCGCCGGACAGGCCGATGGAGCTGTCAAGGCTGACCAGGCCCAGATCCAGACCGCGAAGGTCAACCTGAGCTATACCCGGATCAACTCGCCGATCAACGGCGTTGTGGGCTTGCGCCAGGTAGATCCCGGCAATATCGTCTCGTCTGCTTCGACTACCGGGCTGATTGTCATCACCCAGATGCACCCGATCAGCGTGATCTTCACGCTACCCGAAGATCAGTTGCCGGAGGTGCTGAAGCGCACCCGTTCCGGGCAGAAGCTGCAGGTGGAAGCCTACGACCGTTCCAACACGACTCTGTTGTCCAAGGGCGCGCTGCTGACCACGGACAACCAGATCGACACCACCACCGGAACGGCCAAGTTGAAGGCTGTCTTCGATAACAACGACAGCGCCCTGTTCCCGAACCAGTTCGTGAATATCCGCCTGGTGCTTGAGAACCGCCCGAATGCGATCGTCATTCCTACGGCAGCCGTACAGAGCGGAACGCAGGGCACCTTTGTGTACGCTGTCAAGAAGGGAAATCCTCCGGCGAATGCTGATGCACYGGCTGGCCCAGGTGGCGCAGGCCAGGCTGGAGGCCAGCGTCAGGGAGCCGGCGGCGGCCGTCGTAGCCAGGGCCAAGGCAGCGGACAGAGTCAGGGTGCGCAAGGTCAAGGTGCGCCGGGCCAAGGTGCGCAGGGCCAGGGCGGACAAGGTCAGGGAGCGCAGCAGGACCCGCACTACGTCGAGATTCGCCCGATCAAGATTGAGGCGACCGAGGGAACGCTGGATATCATCTCCAGTGGCCTCGAGCCGGACGAGATGGTCGTGACGGACGGTGCTGAGCGCTTGCGCAATAACGCGCGCGTCACGGTGCGTCCGGCGAATCCGATGACAGGCGGCGCCATCATGGGCGACGGCCAGGGTAGCGGCGGACGTCGCGGCCAGGGCGGAGCCACCGGGGCCGGAGCTCCCGGTTCTACCGCACCGGGAGGCAATAACTCCGGGCAGGGCCGTGGTGACAGTAGCCGTCCTCGCGGCCAGCGTCCTCAGGGAGGACAACAACCATGAGTCCGTCAAGGCCGTTTATCCTCCGGCCAGTGGCCACCTCGCTGTTGATGGTGGCCATTCTTCTTGCCGGAGCGGTTGCCTATCTGCAGTTGCCGGTGTCGGCGCTGCCCCAGGTGGACTACCCCACGATCCAGACGTTGACCTTCTATCCGGGAGCGAGTCCGGAGGTGATGACGCAGTCCGTCACCGGGCCTCTGGAGCGCCAGTTCGGCCAGATCCCCGGGCTGACGCAGATGACGTCTATCTCCTCGGGAGGCGGATCGGTCATCACGCTGCAGTTCAATCTGAATGAGTCGATCGACATCGCTCAGCAGGACGTTCAGGCTGCCATCAACGCAGCAGGCTCCTACCTGCCCAAAGACCTTCCCAATCCTCCGATCTACTCCAAGGTCAATCCGGCGGATGCGCCGATTCTGACCCTCGCGCTCAGCTCCAGCTCGCTTCCGCTGTCGAAGGTGGAAGATCTGGCTGACACGATCATGGCGCAGAAGATCTCGCAGCTTTCGGGCGTCGGTCTTGTAAGCATCGCGGGCGGTCAGAAGCCGGCGGTCCGTATCCAGGCCAATCCAACGGCACTGGCCAGTTATGGTCTCTCGCTGGAAGATATCCGCAYGGCGCTGGCCTCGGCGAACGTCGATCAGCCCAAAGGCGGCATCTCGGGAGCGCGTCAGGCCTTTACCATCGGCGCCAACGACCAGCTCACTACGGCGGTTGACTACAGCAACGTGATCGTTGCCTATCGCAACGGCTCCCCGGTCCGGCTGTCGGATATCGCAAATGCAGTGGACTCGGCAGAGAACCTGTACCAGGCGGCGTGGTGGAATGAAGACCCCGCGGTCATCGTCAACATCCAGCGCCAGCCGGGCGCGAACATCATCTCGGTTGTGGACTCCGTAAAGGCGCTGTTGCCGCGTCTGCGCGAGACACTGCCGAACACGATTCGCATCGACGTGCTTACAGACCGGACGAATACCATCCGTGCTTCGGTCAAGGATGTACAGTTCGAGCTGATGCTGACCATTGGGCTGGTTGTCCTGGTCATCTTCCTCTTCCTGCGGTCGTGGCGCGCCACCATCATTCCGTCGGTGGCGGTACCGCTGTCGATTGTGGGCACCTTCGGCGTGATGTACCTGTTGGGCTACTCGCTCAACAATCTTTCGCTGATGGCCCTGACCATCTCCACGGGATTCGTGGTGGATGACGCCATCGTGATGGTGGAGAACATCGATCGCTATCTGGAGATGGGCGATTCGCCGCTGGATGCGGCGTTAAAGGGCTCAGAACAGATCGGCTTCACCATCGTGTCGTTGACCATCTCGCTGATCGCCGTACTGATCCCGCTGCTCTTTATGGGCGACATTGTCGGCCGGCTGTTCCGTGAGTTCGCGGTCACGCTCGCGGTTACGATCCTGGTTTCGGCAGTCATCTCTCTGACGCTGACGCCGATGATGGCAGCGAAACTGCTGAAGCACCTTCCGGAGTCGGAGAAGGGCTGGTTCTATCGCAAGAGTGAAGAGTTCTTCAACTACGTTATCGACAAGTATGCCGTGGGCGTGCGTTGGGTGCTTCGTCACCAGACCCTGACGCTGTTGGTGACGGTTGGCACCTTTGTCACCACCGTGCTGCTGTATATGTACATTCCAAAGGGCTTCTTCCCGGTGCAGGACACCGGCGTGATTCTGGGTATTACGCAGGGTCAGGAAGACACCAGCTTTACTGCTATGGCCGCGAAGCAGAAGGCGCTGGCATCGGTGGTGCTGAAAAACCCGAACGTGGAGAACGTCTCCTCTTTTATCGGAATCGATGGCACCAATATGACCATCAATTCCGGCCGTATCCAAATCACGCTGAAAGATCGCGAAGAGCGCAGCAGGAGCGCCAGCGAGATCATCCAGGACCTGGAGCCGGAGCTGGACAAGGTCGAAGGCATCAAGACCTACCTGCAGCCTTCGCAGGACCTCACGGTGGAGGATCGCGTCAGCGCGCTGCAGTATCAGTTGTCGGTCGAAGACGCGGACCCGATCGAGCTGCAGAGCTGGGTGAATCAGATCATGGACAAGATGCGCACCCTGCCTGAAGTCACGGCAGTTACCAGCGATCAGCATCCCAACGGACTTGGCGCGCACCTGGTGATCGATCGCGACACGGCATCGCGTCTTGGCGTTACGCCGCAGAATATCGATGACACGCTGGACGATGCCTTTGGCCAGCGGCAGATCTCAACCATCTATACGCAGATCAATCAGTACCACGTGGTGCTGGAGGCGGGACCCAGGTTCCAGCGGACTCCGGACTCGCTCGACCATATTTATGTGAAGAGCTCGAATGGAACGCAGGTGCCGTTGTCGACCTTCACGCATTTCGAGCAGACGAAGACAGCGCTCTCCATCAATCACCAGAGCCAGTTCCCATCGGCGACAATCTCCTTCAATATCCGGCCTGACAAGAGCATCGGTGATGCCGTGGATGCGATCTCGAAGTCGCTGAAGGAGATGAACATCCCTCTTAGCGTGAACACCGAGTTTCAGGGAACGGCGCGCAGCTTCCAGGCTTCGCTCGCGAATGAGCCGATCCTGATTCTGGCCGCACTGATCGTGGTGTATATCGTCCTGGGTGTGCTGTATGAAAGCTATATCCACCCGATCACGATTCTCTCGACGCTGCCTTCGGCGGGTGTGGGCGCCATTCTGGCATTGATCATTGTTCGTGATTCTCTGAACGTGATTGCCTTGATCGGCATCATCCTGCTGATCGGCATTGTGAAGAAGAACGCCATCATGATGATCGACTTCGCTCTGGAGGCCGAGCGTGAGCACGGCAAAACTCCGGAGGAGTCGATCTATCAGGCATGCCTGCTGCGCTTCCGTCCTATCATGATGACGACGATGGCGGCGCTGCTCGGCGGCGTTCCGCTGGCCATGGGGACGGGTACGGGTTCCGAACTGCGGCGGCCGCTGGGAATCACGATCATCGGCGGTCTGATCGTCTCGCAGGTGCTCACGCTTTACACCACGCCGGTGGTCTATCTGTTCTTTGACCGTATCGGACGCAAGTACTTCAAGACGGAGGACGCCGATCGCAGGCTGCGCGACCACGAGCATGCGGTTTCGGCGGACTGAGGTACTTCTCCTATGCATATTTCAGCACCCTTCATCAAACGGCCGGTAGCCACCTTCCTGCTTTCGATCGCTGTTCTTATGGCGGGAGCAGTGGCGTATACGTTTCTGCCGGTGGCTGCTCTGCCTCAGGTCGAGTTTCCGACGATCTCAGTCAATGCCAGCATCCCCGGGTCTGACCCGGAGACGACTGCTTCGGCGATTACGACTCCACTGGAGCGTCAGTTCTCGCGCATCGCCGGTATTACGCAGATGACCTCTGTCTCCGGTACGGGAACGTCGAGCATCATTCTGCAGTTTGATCTTTCTCGCGACATCAACGGAGCTGCACGCGATGTACAGGCAGCCATCAATGCAGCCCGCGCCCAGCTCCCGGCAAATCTTCCGCAGAACCCCAGCTATCGCAAGATCAATCCGGCAGACGCGCCTATTGTGATGCTGGCGCTGACGTCGGAATCGATGACGCCGGCGCAGCTCTATGACGTCGCCGACTCGATTCTTTCGCAGAAGATTGCTCAGGTGGAGGGCGTCGGCCAGGTCTTTGCGGGCGGCTCAGCGAAGCCCGCTGTCCGCGTTGAGGCTAATCCCCGCCAGCTTGCGGCCTACGGTATCGGCCTGGAAGCGCTGCGCACGGCGATCAGTCAGATCAATGTGCTGCAGCCCACGGGCTATCTGCAGGATGACAAGAACCGCTGGGCGGTTTCGACCTCGGATCAGCTTTTCGGCGCCGCAGCGTATGCTCCGCTGATCATTGCAACCGACCGCGGCAATGTATCCAGCGCGACGGCCTCGACTGGTCTGCCCTCGTCCGTGGCCGCGGTCAGTTCGACGACCAGCACAACCACCAATACGGCAAACGGCCCGGCGAACAACGCCAACCGCACGCCGGTGGCGGCATCGAACCAGTCCAGCAGTGCTGCTGCGAACGCGCACGGCATCGTGCGTATCAAGGATGTTGCGACGGTCTACGACGGGATTGAGAACATCCAGACCGGCGGATTTATCGATGGCAAGCCCGCTATTCTGATGCAGGTCTTCAAGTCGCCGGGAGCAAACGTCATTGAGACGGTGGACCGTGTTCTGGCGCTACTGCCCACGCTACGGGCGACCATTCCACCGGCGGTCACACTGGATGTGGCGCTGGACCGCACCACGACGATCCGCGCCTCGGTCAACGATATTACTCGTACGCTGATGCTGACGATCGGTCTGGTTGTGCTGGTCGTCTTCTTCTTCCTGCGTGAGGTGCGATCGACACTGATTCCCTCAGTGTCGGTGCCGCTCTCGCTGATGGGCACCTTCGGCGTGATGTATCTGCTGGGCTATTCGCTCGACAACCTCTCATTGATGGCGCTTACGATCTCGACCGGGTTTGTGGTGGACGATGCCATCGTGGTGATCGAGAACATCTCGCGTCACCTGGAGGAGGGCATGCAGCCGTTCGAGGCTGCAATGCTGGGGTCGGAAGAGATTGGCTTTACGGTGCTCTCCATGAGCATCTCGCTGATCGCGGTGTTTATCCCCATTCTTCTGATGGGCGGTATTGTCGGACGCCTCTTCCGGGAGTTTGCGGTGACGCTGGTGCCGAAGGGCTTTTTCCCGCAGCAGGACACAGGCCGTATCGGCGGCCAGATTCGCGGTCAGCAGGATACTTCGTTCGAATCGATGCGTCAGAAGATGATCTCGCTCGCGGCGATCGTGCGTCAGGATCGCGCCGTAGAYCACGTCATGTCCTTTGTCGGTGGAGGCGGTCCCGGCGGCGGCGCTACGAACACGGCCAATCTCTTCATGGCACTGAGGCCCTATGACGAGCGCATCAAGAATGGCGATACCGCCGATGCCGTCATCAACCGCCTGCGTCCGCGACTGCAGGGCACGCCGGGAGCACAGCTCTTTCTGCAGTCGCAGCAGGAGTTGAACATCGGTGGGCGACAGTCTGCCGCGCAGTTCCAGTACACGGTCACGGCCGATACTGTAGCCGAACTGAAAGAGTGGGGCCCCAAGCTGCAGCAGGCGATGGCGGTTATCCCGGAGCTTCGTGACATCAACACCGATCAGCAGGACAACGGTCTGCGTTACCAACTGGTGATCGATCGCGATAGCGCATCGCGCCTTGGAATTACGCCGTTGATGATCGATTCGACGCTGTCGGACGCCTTCGGTCAGCGCCAGGTCTCCACGACGTATCGCACCCTGAATCAGTACCACGTGGTGATGGAAGTTGCGCCGGAGTTTCAGACCGACGTCGATTCTCTGCGCCACATCTTCGTGAAGAGCACGAACGGAACCCAGGTGCCGCTCTCAGCCTTCTCTCACTTTGAGATGGCCCGCGTTCCGCTGCAGGTGAATCACCAGTCGCAGCGTCCGGCGTCGACCATCTCCTTCAACCTGGCACCGGGCGTTTCGCTCTCCGATGCTACGAATGCCATCGAGCGGGTGAAGAATCAGATCGGCCTTCCATCGACGGTGGTCGGCGGCTTCCAGGGCTCAGCGCAGGCCTTCCAGTCGTCGCTCTCTTCGGAGCCGATCCTTATCCTGCTTGCCATGATCACGGTCTACATCGTGCTGGGCATGCTGTATGAGAGCTTTATCCATCCTCTGACGATTCTTYCGACGCTGCCCTCAGCGGGTGTGGGCGCGCTGCTGGCGCTACTCATTACCAACCTGGAGCTTTCGGTTATTGCTATGATCGGCATGGTGCTGCTGATCGGCATCGTGAAGAAG
>NZ_JBFRCY010000192.1:0-6611 GCF_052113305.1 Terriglobus sp. YAF25 | reverse complement strand
AGGAGGTCGTGGGCGATCTCCGCAATATTGTTCCGCTGGCGCGCAGCTTGTTTGTCGACGAGGTTTTCTTTTCGGTACCGGCAGAACGGAGTATTGTCATCGGCGTCGTAGAAGAAGCGCGATCTGCGGGCATCGATGTGCGTGTCGTGCCCGACCTGTATGACGGCCTGGCCTGGAATGCGCCGGTAGAGTATATCGGTCAGTTCCCAACCATCCCCCTGCATCGTCGTGAGTTCCCGGTCGGGGCTTTTATGGCGAAGAGAATCCTGGATCTGGCTATTTCGTCGCTGGCTCTGACCTTGCTGTCGCCACTGATGCTCCTGATTGCCATCATGGTGCGGCTGGACTCGAAGGGGCCTATCTTCTATCGCGCGGAACGTATCGGTCGCAAGGGGCGTAAGTTTGGGTGCTTCAAGTTCCGCACGATGGTGCCGAACGCCGACGAGCTGAAGAAGAAGCTGGCTCATATGAATGAGCGTGATGGCATTCTCTTCAAGATCAAGCAGGATCCCCGTATCACGCGTGTGGGCCGCATCCTGCGGAAGTACTCCCTGGATGAGCTGCCGCAGTTGTGGAACGTACTTCGAGGCGATATGAGCCTGGTTGGCCCGCGGCCACCGCTTGCTGCCGAGGTCGAGCGTTACGATATCTCCCATCTCCGCCGTCTTGATGTATTGCCGGGAATTACGGGGCTTTGGCAGGTGGAAGCGCGCCAGGATCCATCGTTCGACAACTACATCTCCCTCGATACGGCATACGTGGAGAATTGGACCTTTGGTCTGGATCTTAAGATTCTGATCCGCACCATCAGCGTGGTCTTCACCGGCACCGGGACTTAGGACACGCCCTGGGACACGCCCTTCAGCTCCGGTCGGCGGTACACTGGATATGTGAAGATTGCTCTGGCGCAGATCAACCCTACGATCGGGGACTTCTCCGGCAACCTCAAGAAAATTCTGGACTTCACCCGGCAAGCTGTCGACGCCGGGGCTGACCTGACCGTCTTTCCGGAGCTCGCAGTCTGCGGCTACCTGCCCGCTGACTTCCTGGAAAAAGACGTCTTTATCGCCCGCGCGAGCGAGACCCTGGCAAAGATCGCGGAACAGACCGCCTATACCTCTGTTCTGTGTGGCGCAGTGCTGCCGTCCGGAGTGATTACGGGCAAGCATGTACGCAATGTTGCTGCGTTGTTAACCGAAGGACGTGTGAGCTTTCTACAGCAGAAGATGCTGCTGCCGTTCTACGACGTCTTCGACGAACAGCGCTACTTCGAGCCGGCGCAGCAGCAGACCATCGTCACGTTGAAGGGGCAGCCCATCGCTATCACCATCTGCGAGGATGCGTGGAATGACAAGCTGTACTGGCCGCGCCGGTTTTATCCGGTAGACCCGGTCGAAGAGCTGATGAAGAAATGGCCGCAGCAGAGCGATGCACCACCCATCATTCTGAACATCTCAGCATCTCCCTATTGGAAAGAGAAGCGGCAGGTGCGTAGCGAGATGCTGGCTGCACTGGCACGCCGTCACCATGCGGTGGTTGCCATGTGCAATCAGGTCGGCGGGAATGACAGCCTTCTGTTCGACGGAACTTCGATCGCCTTCGACCCGGAAGGCTGTGTGATCGCCCGGGCAAAATCGTTCGAAGAAGATCTGGTGATCTTCGATACCGCCGATCGCAGTACTCCCTGCGTCCCCGTCGTGCAGGACGATGAGGTGGCTGGAGCCTGGCAGGCACTGGTGATGGGCACGCGCGACTACGTGCGTAAATGCGGATTTTCAAAGGTCCTGGTTGGCTTGAGCGGAGGGATCGATTCAGCGCTGGTTGCAGCAATTGCTAGGGAAGCATTTGGCGCGGACAATGTGATCGGCATTGGCATGCCCAGCGAATTCTCGTCATCTCACTCGGTGGAGGATGCACGAGCTCTGGCTCAGAACCTGGGGATTCGCTTCGAGCTCCTGGCCATCCGCGAGATCTACGACCAGTTCACCCAGGTGCTGCATCCGCTCTTCCAGGGAACATCGTTCGGACTTGCCGAGGAGAACATTCAGCCACGCATCCGTGGAACGCTGCTGATGGCGCTTTCGAATAAGTTCGGCGCGCTGGTGCTCACAACCGGCAATAAGAGCGAGATGGCGGTCGGCTACTGCACGCTGTACGGCGATATGGTCGGCGGTCTGGCGGTGATAGGGGATGTGGCCAAGACAAGCGTCTATGCGTTGAGCCGCTACGTCAATCGCGAGCGCGAGATCATTCCTGTGGCAACGATTGAGAAACCACCCTCAGCGGAGTTGCGGCCGGGACAACTGGATACGGACTCGCTGCCGCCGTACGATATTCTCGATCCGATCCTTGAAGCCTATGTGGAGCGATACGAAAGTGCTGAGCAGATAGCAAAGACACAGGGCGTTGACCGTTCTTTGGTGGAACAGGTTTTACGATTAGTCGAGCGCAGTGAATACAAGCGGCAACAGGCCGCGCCGGTGCTGAAGGTGACGCGCAAATCTTTCGGCAACGGACGCAGGTTCCCCATTGCAGTAAAGGTTCAAGTTTAGAAAGGTCACTCATTGAATAAGAAAATGCTTGGTTTCGTTCTTGCGGCGGCGCTTACTGGCGGCGCAGCCGCCATGGCGCAGACTGCGGACGCTCCTTCCGCGGCACAGGCTGATCCGTTGCCGCAGCCTAATCCGAGGTTCTTTACCGCTGAGACGCCAACGGTTGCGACTGTGAATGCGTTTTTGAAGGCGCAGTGGGGTTATGACGTGAATCGTATCTGGCGTGTCATGGCAATCCAGAAGACCATGGCGCCGGGCATAAGCCGCGTGGTCGTCTTTATTGCGCAGAAGGGGCAGGCAACAAATCAGCAGCCGCAGTCCCTGCAGTTCCTGACGACGCCTGATGGCAAGTTTGCTCTGGCTGGTGACCAGGTGATGCCCTTCGGCGAGAAGCCGTTCGCGGCGCTGCGGTCAACGCTGCAGCAGAGGGCCGATGGGCCGGCTAAGGGTGTGGCAGGGAAAGATCTTTTGCTGGTCGAGTTCGCCGACATGCAGTGCCCACACTGCAAAGAGTCCGAGAAGATCTTCGATCAACTGGTGACAGACTTCCCGAATGCGCGAGTCGTGTTTCAGAACTATCCTCTGACGGAAATTCATCCGTACGCCTATAAAGCAGCGTCCTACGGGGTCTGCGTGGCGCAGAAAAGCAATGACGCCTTCTTTACCTTCCTGCATGAGGTCTTCGCAAAGCAGGAGGCTCTGACCCCCGAGGCCGGTGACCAGACCCTGGCTGCCGCGGCAACCGCCGCCGGGCAGGATCCTGCGGCGATCGCTGCCTGTGCGTCAACGCCGGCGACGAAGGCGAAGGTGGATGCACAGATCAAACTGGCGGAAGATTCCGGGGTCGACCAGACACCGATGATCTCGGTTAATGGACATCTGATTCCCCTCGGGAACGTCCCGTATGAGGTCCTGAAGCAGATCGTCGCATTTCAGGCGCTGCAGGACGGCGTTCCGGCAGGAACACCGTCCAAGTAAGCCTTATAGTATTTTCCCTGTTGCTGGGTTTCTCGAAAGAGCGTGCAGCGGCGTTTTCATCGCGGAAAACGCCCATAAATGCGGAAGCCCTACACGACACCTACAGGGAAAATGCTCTAGGCGCAGACGGTTCCTTCACGCGGGGAGGGCAGTGGCCCTCCCCGAAGTATTTTCCGGCCCCGGTAGAGATAGCTTTTGAGTGCCGGGATGGTATGTCCCTGGCGCTCGGCGATTTCGCTCAGACTCATCTCCGAGAGATAGTGCATCGTAACCGTTGCCTTCATATTGGCTGGCAGAAGGTCGAGCCGGGCCATGGTGCGCTGGAACATCTCGCGTTCAATGCAGATGTGTTCCGGAGATTCATCCTCGGTGGTGGTAAGCGATTCGACGGCAAAACGCATCTCCGGTTCGGTGTCGATCGAGCCGGCCTGGCGAACCCGGCGGCTACGGAGCATCTGCAGGGAGTGGTTACGGACGATCATGCAGAGCCAGCCGAGCAGTGCGTGCTCATCTGCCAACTGCTCGATGCGGTTCATGGCCTTGTAGTAGGCCTCCTGCAGCGCGTCTTCAGCGTCTGCTTCGTTCCTCAGAATCGAGTGGGCGATGCCCTTTAAAAGCGAGCGGCGGTTGAGAAACAGTTCCGTGAGTGCGACGATGCGCCCCGTTGGACAGGGAGTATGATGCTGATCCATCTAGCTTCTCCAGTGAAGGCGACGCCGAGGGCATCGCAGCCATGGAAGCGCTCATAAGGCATGAGCGAGGATGAGCTAGCGGATGCGAGGAGGAGGTCGAAGGAAAAGCTGAGGCTGTTCCGCGATGGTAGCTGGACGCGGTGGAGTAATCCAACTACGGGCCACGCGCTGCATCTGTCTGGGAGGTTTCAACGCTGCCAGCCAGGGAAGAAGAGCAAGGGCAAGAACAGCCGTGCCAATAGCCCGTTTCATCGGGCCGTCGGAGGTGGTGCCCATCTTCACATGCGGAAATGTGGGACCGTCAAGGCTGCGGTAGAGCGAAATCTTATAAGCCGTTCCCCATGCAAATACCGCCACGATCACAACGAGGCAAAGCAATGCGAAGGCCCATGAAACCCGTAATGCAGGTTTCCCGGCGTTCGACGCTGCTCGATGAGAAGTTAAGCGCATGATTATGGTCAGTATAGACCGCTTGTCAACATCTCAACCCGCGGCGAGATAAATAAACCTGACCAGAAAGACGGTCGCCAGCAGGTAAAGTAACCAATCCGACTTCTTCGCGCGGCCGCTAAACAATCGTAGTGCGGCAAAAGCAATCACGCCGAATCCAAGTCCGGTGGCGATGGAATAGGTCAGCGGGATGGTAATGAGCGTGAGAAATGCTGGAATTGCAACTAGCGGATCATGCCAGTCGAGCTCCCCGATGCTGCCGAGCATAAGCGCCCCGACGATGATGAGCGCCGGAGAGGTGGCGGAAACCGGGATTGCCCCGACTAGTGGAGCGACGAAGATGGATGCGAAAAACAGCAGGCCGGTCGTAATCGCAGTGATGCCGGTAYGCCCCCCGGCGGCGACACCCGCGCTGGATTCGATGTAGGAACAGACGGTGGAGGTTCCAGCCAGTGAACCCGCCACTGTGGAAATGGCATCGGCGAAGAAGATACGCTGCACCCGCGGAATTACACCGGAAGCAGGAATCAGGCCTGTCTTCTGCGTAACGGCAAGCAGGGTGCCGATGTTGTCAAAGAGATCGACGAAGAGAAATACAAAGACGATCTCGACGCCGCTGAGCTTCAATGCTCCAGCAATATCGAGATGAAGGGCCGTCTGACGAATAGCGGAAAGGCTTGCGTGACCGGGTTGCCAGTGCACCTGGTGGAAGATGAAGCCGGTGAGCATGGTTCCGGCGATGCCGATGAGGATCGATGCACGTACGCGCAGTACCTGCAGCACCGCAATCAGAATCAGACCGAAGAGCGAGAGTGCTGTTTGCGGAGAGCGCAGATTGCCGAGCGTGACTGCCGTTGCAGGATCGCTCACGATAATGCCGGCATTACGCAGCCCGATAAAAGCGATAAACAGCCCGATCCCTCCAGCGACAGCTGCGTGCAGCTCGCGGGGAATCGCGGTGATGAGCAACTGGCGAATGCCGCCAAGGGTGAGCAGAAGGAAGATGATGCCGGAAAGAAAGACAGCGCCAAGGGCCGTCTGCCATGGCACATGCATCTTCAGGCAGACGGTATAGGTGAAATAGGCATTCAACCCCATACCGGGCGCCAGCGCCAGCGGATAGCGGGCCAGTGCCCCCATCAGGATGGAACCAAAGGACGCGCAAAGGCAGGTGGCGATAGTGACCGCCGCGATAGGCATGCCGGTCTGCGACAGAATGGACGGGTTCACGAAGATGATATAGGCCATGGTGACGAAGGTCGTCACACCGGCCAGAATCTCCGTGCGCCAGTCGGTCCCCAGCTCATGAAACTGAAAGTAGCGTTCGAGCGCAGCTCGCATGCGGGCGGCGGTACCTCTTGAAAAAAATGTCTATGGTGCGATGCGTTCATCATATCGGAYGCAAACGTAGCCGGGGCGGTGCGCTTGGTCTCACTCATGATTTGCGCGATAAGACAACGCGTACGAGGTGCAGCCTCTTGCCGTTATCGGAGTGCGTAAAGAGAACGGCGGATGAGCCAGAATGGTGCCCGAAATAGGGGATAAGCAAAGGTAAGCCACTGGGGCAAAGGAAACATCATCCAGTCATCGGCGGAAAATGCGTGCACTCTAAGTTCCTGCAGACGATACGATCGACGCGGACTTAATAGATATCTTGAAAGCATCAGATGGCGGACCTGGAAATTGCCACGAGAAGGTTCATCCTGTAGCAGGCCGTGAAGAGCGACCGAGGTTAACCATCGTTCAGTGGCGCTTGCTGGGGCCGTATCGTAGGACGGTAGTAGCTCCAGGGCTTCACATACCCCTATCGCCTGGCGGAAAGCCGGTTCTACTCCCTGGTCACTGGCCTGCTGAAGAAGGTGCTTGCGATCATCTATGGAAAAATCGGCGAGCAGGGCCGCAACATCGGAGAGCCATTTGAGCCGGCACCACGCATGGC
>NZ_JBFRCY010000191.1:0-6618 GCF_052113305.1 Terriglobus sp. YAF25 | reverse complement strand
GTGCAGAGTATCTGATTCAGCGTAGCGGAAGAGCGTACACCTATTCGGTTGCTACCGACGCGATGCGTAGCGGCGATTTCAGCGCCGTGGGCACGATCAAGGATCCCACGACCGGTCTTCCTTTCGCCGGCAATAAGATCTCGTCGATCGATCCTCGCGCGCAAGCTCTGTTGACATACTACCCCCGTGCAAATCAGGCAGGCACGGGAACAGGTGGAGTCGGTAATAATCGTGTCGACTCAGTGGGAACCCGTTATAACGTACAGCGCTACACGTTGAAGCTGGATCATCGGTTGAATGCGGTCCATACCTTGACGGCCGGAGGAACCTACTCCGTGGGAGATCCGTACTTCGTTGCCCTGGGTACACCGCCAGGATATGGCAACTTCAACAACGCCGGTTACACCACGCAGTCTGCGTTTGTGCGCGATAACATGACGCTGACCAACAACATGTTCAACGAACTGCGGTATGGATATTTGAGTCACCGTAGCGTGCGCGTCGGCCAGAACACCAGCTTTGATCCTCGTGCACTGTTCCCTACGCTTTACGGTCCGATTACCGTCGGTGGTTTGCCGACGATCAATATGACCGGTTTCACCGCATTAGGGGACTACGGTGGTAGCGGACATTCGCCTGAGACGACACAGCAGTTGACCGACAATTTCACATGGGTTCACGGCCGCCATACCTTCAAGACGGGCGCGAACGTAAACCTGAACGCTATCGCAATCAAGAGCGGTACCAATTCCAATGTTCTGGGTACCTTCAACTTCGACGGGCGCTATACCGGAAATGCCTTTGCGGACTTTCTCCTGGGTGATACCTACAACACCGTACGTTCAGCACCACAGATCCCGATCTACGCGAAGTACCAGCAGTACGGTTTCTATGGTCAGGACGACTGGAACATTACGCGTAACCTGGTGCTCAATTTCGGTCTTCGCTATAGCATGCAGTCCACGCCCACCGAAGCTCATGGAGACTTCACAAACTTCGACTTCACCAACGGTAAGTTCGTGATTCGTACGGTTGGCGGCAAATACCCGGTAGATACCAACCAGACCACTCTGTCCCTGTATCCCGGAAGCTATGCAAGCTCAGAGGATAACGGATGGGGAAGCAGCGTTCTTACTACCGATAAGAAGAACTTCGGTCCTCGGTTCGGATTCGCCTATCGTCCCTTCAGCGGCGACAAGACTGTGATCCGTGGCGGTTATGGTATCTACTACAACTTCATCCCGTTCTACATCGGAATCCGGCAGCTCGCACAGTTGAACTTCCCATTCACGCTGACGCAGTCGTACACCGCGAGCAGTTCCAGCACGCCGACCCTGACCTTAGCGAATCCATTCCCAGGAAGTGGAACGGTTACGGCAAATCCCTCTATTTACTCGGTCGATCGTGATGCGAAGAGCACACGGGCGCAGCAGTGGTCGCTGACGGTCGAACAGCAGCTGCCGGGTATGGTCGGGTTCCGTATCTCGTATGTCGGCAACAAAGCAACGCAGGCACCGTGGTACCTGTATAACAAGAACCTGCCTGCCGTTCAGCGCGCGGCCACGACACTGCAGTCGATCCGTCCGTACCAGCCCTGGAGCGATATTCTCGGTCTAGTGACAAAGGGCGGAGCCTTCACAAACCAGATGCAGATCGAGGTGACCAAGCGTACCGGTCACGGACTATTCGTGCAGAGCAGCTACACCTGGAATAAGTCGCTCGACAATGTGCCGATTGTCGGTAGCCCGCAGAACCCGTACAACCCTGCAGGAGATAAAGGCCTGGCTGACGGCATTCGCGCACATAACTTCTTCCTCAACGCGACCTACGATCTGCCATTCAAGGCACAGGGATTTGCAGGTGGCCTCATCTCGGGATGGTCTCTGGCCGGTACATCCGAGTTCCGCTCCGGAGCCCCGTTCACGCCGACCTTCACTTCGACCACGGTCGGCTGGTATGCGACACGTGCGGATGTTGTGCCGGGTGCCGATCCTTATGCTGGAGGCCATACGCTGGGTCGCTGGTTCAATCCATCAGCCTTCAAGGTGCCTTCCAGCTTCACCTTCGGCAACGCACGGCGTAACAGTTTGATCGGACCCAAGGAGAACACGGTCGACTTCAGCGTGCGGAAGCAGACTCATCTGGAGGGACGGTTCAACCTCAGCCTGCAGATGGATGCGTTCAATGTCTTCAACCATCCGATTTTCGGCACACCGGCAAGCAATATCTCGGTCGCTTCCACCGTGGGTACGATTACCGGCACCAACGGCAACCTGACCAGCCGTCAGGTTCAGATCGGCGCAAAGATTACCTACTAACGCTCACATTTGCGGCGCCCGGAAAACGGGCCATTTCACCTGCTCTGGGCGCCCAAAATTTTCAGTCGACCAACCTGGTCGACGCAGGAACCCAACGATGGCATATTCGAAGTCGGAAGAGATTCTGAAAAAGAACTCCCGGTATATTCCGGGTGGTGTTGTTTCCACCAATCGCGCAGTCAATCCTCCAATCGTCTTCCAGCGCGCGGAAGGCGCATATCTCTGGGATGTCGATGGCAATCGGTATCTGGATTACCATGCAGCCTTTGGACCATACATTCTTGGACATGGCGATGAGTATGTGCATGATGCGGTTCGCCGTGTCATGGACGAGAAGAAGAGTCTCTTCGGCTCAGGCACGACGGAACTCGAAGGGCAGCTGGCAGAGCTGATCTGTACCGCAGTTCCTTTTCTGGAGCGGATACAGGTCCTGAATACGGGAAGCGAAGCGACCTACCAGGCAATCCGCCTGGCACGCGCCGCTACAGGCAGATCGCATGTCATCAAACCCCAGGGCGGCTATCACGGCTGGCACAATGATGTTGCTTATAACCTCATGACGCCGTTGAACCAGGTAGGGGAACGGCGGGATGGCGATGAGTACCCAGTGATTCCGATCAGTGCAGGTATCCCGGAAGAGCACCGTTCCTTGGTCCACGCTGTGAACTTCAACGATCTGGCGGCAGTGGAAACGCTCTGCCAGCGTTATCCCATTGCCGCGGTGATCGTTGAGCCGATTCTGCAGAATATCGGAGTCGTTCATCCGAAGCCCGGCTATCTGGAAGGGCTGCGCTCGCTGGCAGACCGCTATGGTTTTGTCTTGATCTTTGACGAGGTGAAGACAGGCTTCCGTCATGCGATCGGCGGCTACTCCTCCATCAGTGGCGTCATTCCGGACCTGGTCGTCTACGGTAAGGCGATTGCAAACGGTTTCCCGATTGCCGTCGTGGGCGGAAAGCGTGAGCTGATGGATCTGTTTATCGACAGCGATCCCGCACGGCGCGTGCTCTTGGCTGGAACGTACAACGGACATCCAGTACCGACTGCTGCAGCGATTGCGACCATCGAGCGCCTCATGCAGGATGACGGGGCTGGATATCGTCATCTGGAAGCCATGGGAAGCAGGATGCAGGAGGGCCTGCATCGCATCTTCGCGAAGGCAGGTGGAACGACGGTTGTGACTCGTCAGGGATCCGCGTTCTGCCACTACTTCATGGATCACGCCCCAGGGGATTGGCACGACCTTGCGGCGAATCATGATTTCGATCTGGATGCGCGACTGAGGAGAGAGCTGCTTGGCCATGGTGTCTACTTCTTCCAGCTTCCGGTCAAGCAGTGCTCGTTGTCATTGGCGCACACTGTGGCGGATGTGGATGAGACACTGGGCGCGATGGAGAAAGCCATGGCCGCCGTTCACTGTGTGGTATAGGTAGGCCTAACGCACCAATGGATGACTCTACCCTGATTCTGCGTAATGGCCTTTTGTTGGACGGCAGCGGCGGGCCGGCACGGAAGGCTGATCTTGCAATGGTCTCCGGTCGCATCTCTACGATTGGAGACCATCTTATTTTCCCCGGCGCCCGGGAGCTTGATTGTTCCGGATATGTCATTGCTCCCGGATTTATTGACGGGCACAGCCACTCTGATCTGCAGATACTGGAGAGCCGCAGAGAAAAACTGCTGCAGGGAGTGACCGCTGAGGTCGTCGGGAACTGTGGTTTCTCCGCGTACCCACAGGGCAGCCATGCGCGGCAGCTACGTTCTTTCGCGAACGGAATCTTCTGTGGTGAAGGTGAGTGGGGATGGGATTCCGCGCGTGATTATCTGGATGTCGCGCATCGCCTCGCGAGGAACGCGACGGTAGGCTCGTTGGTAGGGCATGGCAGTCTGCGGATCGCGGTAGCGGGAGCCCGCATGGACGCGCTGCCCGAAGCTCATATTCAGGAGATGGAGGTCCGTCTGCGGAATGCTTTGCAGCAAGGCGCGATCGGCTTCTCTACCGGGCTGATGTATGCTCCCGGTTCGAGTGCTCCATCAGACGAACTGGTTCGCCTGTGTGAGGTCGTTGCCCAGGAAGGCAAGATCTACTGCACCCACATGCGGGATTACGGCTTCCATCTCCTGGAGGCGATCGAAGAACAACTGGAGCTGGCGCGTCGAAGCGGTTGCCGGCTGCAGATTTCGCATCTACAGGCCGTGGGTGTAGCAAACCGCGGTCTGAATGCCCGTGCGCTGGAGATGCTGGAGGAGGCGCATGTACAGGGTGTCGATGTCGCCTTCGACTGTTATCCCTACATCGCGGGAAGCACGGTGATGACRCAGTTGCTGCCGCAATGGGCGCTGGATGGCGGGCTTGATGCACTACTCGCGCGGTTGTCGCATGCGGCGACGAGAAGCCGCATTGCGGAGGAGACGATCCGCGGGATGGCGAACACATGGAGTGAGCTGTTGGTGAGCGCCGTGGGCTCGGACCAGAACGCTTCGGCTGTGGGGCGCACGCTCGAGGAGCTGGCCAGGCTGCGGAATCAGTCGGAGATTAACGCCGTCTTCGATCTGTTGCTGGAAGAACGAGGCCAGGTGAATGTGCTGGAGTTCAATCAGAGCGAAGAGAACCTGCGTGTGAATCTGAAGCATCCGCTGGCGATCATCATCAGTGACGGATTTTATGTGAAGGGACGGCCGCATCCGCGCTTGCACGGGACCTTCCCGGAACTGCTCGGGAATCTTTGCCGAGAGCGTCAATGGATGGAACTGCCGGAAGCGATTCGAAAGATTACCAGCGCACCGGCAGACCGTTTCGGGTTTACCGGTCGTGGGAGGCTCCAGCCGGGAGCCGTCGCTGACGTGACGGTCTTCGATCCCGCCACTATCCGCAGCCGCGCCACTTATACAGACCCCGAGCGTCCGCCCGCCGGGATCCGTTATGTGATCAGGGGATCGGAACTTCTTCTCGGACCGGACGGTCAAGCAGCGTAATCAGGATGGTGCTGAGCAGCACCAGAGCGCCACCGGCAATCGCGCCCGGATTGAGCTTTTCATGCAGCGAGATTGCCGCGATCGGCACGCCGAAAAAGGCGATCAGATAATTCGAGAGTGCTGCCTGGATGGCATCAATGGACTTCAGCGCCTTCAGGAACAGAATCATCGAGAGCGTCGTGTGGAACAGCATCAGCAGAGTAAGGCCGAGCCATGTGGACGCGGAAAAGTGCGGAACCGCCCGCAGGCTGCTGCGCTCGCTGATGAGGACGAACGGTGACATCAGGATTGCGAGAACAATGTAGGTCCAGAAGAGCATCTCGAGCGGAGCATGCCATTCCAGCGCACGCTTGCCGTATGAGTTGTAAAACGAGCTTCCAAGAATCGCGCCGAAGATCAGCAGATTCCCGGTGAGCTGATGGCGGTCCAGTTGCGCGCCATGTAGATCGACTCCGGAACAGAGCAAAACCCCGGCAATGGCAAGAAGAAAGCTGAGCCAGCGTGCGCGGTTCATGCGTTCCTTGAGGAAGAGAACAGCGAAGATTGCGGTGGTGATGGGAAGTGTAAGTGTGATGAGCGCGGCGTTGCTTGCTAGCGAGAGCCGCGTTCCCCAGGTCATGAAGATCTGCGCGGGTACCACACCGCAGATTCCCAATAGCAGGTAGATCAGGACGAGGTTGGGTCGTTTGCCGGATCTGTCCGTGGCGGGAGAGACGTTCTGTCGGCGTTCGAGGCGGACGAACGGATAAAGCACCAGCAGCGAGCAGATGGTTGGGAACCACACGGTGAAGAGCGGGCCTACCTGATCCTGAACCAGTTTGATGCAGGTAAACTGCAGCGACCACATCAGGTTGCAGATGAACAGCAGAATCCACGAGACAAGCTTTGGCTGGGAAGAGGCGGTCGTCATGGTCGTCACTTTGTCGGGGTGTACTTGTCTGYCAGCTTGCGCATCTCGTAGGTAAAGTTGACCCAGTCTTTTTCCCACCTGGCGGCGGTCGCCTTGTTGTATTTGTAGAAGCCCTTCTGGTTTGCGACGCCGAGCGCTTTGTCACGCAGCATCTTCTGCATGAGCGGCGGAACTGTCGACTGATTGCAGAGCTCCGGAAGCAGACCTTCCATCACGGCGGCGTAAGCGGGGATACCAGTGAGATCCATCCAGCGGAAGGGGCCGGCCAGGAGCGCCCACCAGCCAATGTCATTCCGGAAGGACTGATCGATGGTTTCGACATCGGCGACGCCCATCTCTACCAGATGAAAGGCCTCTCGTAGCATGGCGTACATCAGACGGTTGGAGAGAAAGCCGCGAATGTCCTGCTTCAGT
>NZ_JBFRCY010000190.1:0-11727 GCF_052113305.1 Terriglobus sp. YAF25 | reverse complement strand
CTCGGCTGAGGGGTGTCGTTGCGAGCATCCCTCTGGGCGACTACAACAATCGTCTTTTCCTCGCCAAGTGATTGAATTAATTGGATCGAGCTCTCGCGCCCCACGGTCAGAGGAAGGACCGCGTGCGGAAACAGAACCGTGTCTCGCACCGGAAGTACCGGCACCACCCGCTTGCTCTGCGGCTCTTCCTTCTTTTCGCCGGCGTTGGGCCGGATCACGCTTACAAAATCGCCCATGTGAGTGAACCTCTATCAGATCTTCTCATATCAGATGCCGCAGAACTAGATTGGTCGCAAACCGACCTACCCTCCGTTGGATGACTTATCGGCTGGACAGGTGATCCACTGAGTGGAAACTCTGCTAAAGTTCCCGGCATGAGCAACATCCGGAGCTTCTACGTTGCATTTCTGGCGGCCGCAGGCACCCTGCTGCCCGTCCAGACACCCACGCAAAACCAGCCCAAACCGCCTGCCTTTGACGTCGCCTCGGTGAAGCAGAACAAAAGTGTTGGGGATGGCCGGTCCCATATCTGGAGCTCCTCCGATAATGGCAATTTCAAAACCCAGAACGTCTCGATGAAGGGCCTGCTGGAATTTGCCTACGGGATGCCGCAGGCGCGGATTGTGGGCGCCCTGGGCAGCATCAGCGGCGTGAACTTCGATATCGACGCCAAGCTGGACGAAGACTCCGAAACACGCTTCGAAGCCCAAACGACCGACCTCCGGCGGGCACAGAAACCCAAGATGGTGCAGGCTTTGCTCGCCGAACGTTTTCACCTCACCTGTCATCACGAGAACCGGGAGATGATGAGCTACGCTCTCCTACCGGCCAAAGATGGTCCGAAACTCAAACCCGCGCAGAATGACGGTCTTCACTTCGGAGGCATGTACGGCCAGATCCGTGTATCGGGAGGAACGATCGAGCAGTTTGCCCGTCAGATCGCGTTGCGCATGAATGAACCGGTGGTCGACGCGACCGGCATTCCCGGTAGATTCGATATGGAACTGAACTATACGCCGCCCGAAGGCCCGGCGAGAATGAACGGCGCTCCCATCCCCGATCCTCCGCCGTCCATCTTCACGGCAATCCAGGAACAGCTTGGCCTGAAACTGGAAAAGCGTAAAGGCCCGGTCGAGGTCCTCGTTATCGATCATGTCGAGATGCCGACGGAGAACTAATGTCTTGTCGACACTTCGGGGATCCCCTGCGAACTCATCGCTGGGGCTTAGCGTGCGCTCTGCGCGACCGTATTTCTAGCGTCGGATGGATGATTCAGAAGGTTGATGAGAGCGCTTGTGAGAGTAAAGGCAGGGCCCCATGTCCCCGAGGGACATGGGGGCCCTGCTATAGGCGATCTCAAATTTGTCGGCATGCCGCTAGCTCGCAGCCATGTATCGTCCCATCTCGCGCACCAGGTCGCAGCTCTTCAGAAGGCTGGCGACTGCCTTTTCCGCCTGTTCCTCGCCTGTAAAGCGGAAGTCCACATAAAACAGATACTCCCAGGGTTTCCCGGGCACCGGCCTTGACTCAATCTTCGTCAGGTCGACGCCGGCCTCGGCCAGCCCCTGCAGCGCTTGCACCAGCGTTCCTGGACGATGCGCGACCGAAAAGGCCAGAGAGAGCTTGTTCGCCTGCGGAATGTTGACCGCATCTGCCTTACGTTTCAGCAGAAGAAAGCGGGTGTAGTTCTCTGGGTTATCTTCGACACCTGCCTCAAGGATCTCGGCTCCATACTCCGGCGCTGCGGGAGCGCTGGCGATGGCAGCGGTGCTGCGATCACCTTTCGCCATCATATGTTTCACGCTGCCCGCAGTGTCGTAGAACGGAACCGCATCGAGCTCACGATGGGCTGCCAGCCAGCGGCGGCACTGGCTCAACGCAACCGGATGCGATAGTACGCGTTTCACCTCTTCAAGGGTGACACCTGGCATCACCATCAGATTGTGGAGGATGCGCAGCAGCAGCTCTCCTTCGATACGAAGGTCGTGGTTGAAGAGCAGATCGTAATGCTCTGCCACGGAGCCGTGCAGTGTGTTTTCGATCGGGAGCACGGCGGTATCGACACCGTCGCCCGCGGCCAGGCGCTCCGCCACCTCCACGGAAAGAGCACAAGGCACGATAGTTACACCTTCTCCCAACATCTTCATTGCTGCGGCATGGCTGTTCGATCCACGCTCACCCTGAATTGCAACTCGCAAAGCAACCTTTTCCATTTGTGCTCACTATGACCGAGGAGAAATTCCCCTGTAAATTCTGGCAACGTTCAAAGTCTATCTGGCAACTTACTCTCACGTAACGTCCGCGTTACACAGATTTCCCCCGCGCCCGGCTGCGGGGCATTTCATCCAGGAGGAACCTCCAATGCTCTGGACAATTACAGTCATTCTTCTTGTTGCGTGGCTCGTCGGTCTGGTTTCCAGCTACACGCTCGGCGGCTGGATTCACATACTGCTCGTCCTCGCCGTTATCTCGCTGATCTTCAACCTGCTTGCCGGCCGACGCTCAGCGCTTTGACTTCACACTACCTGCGGAACGCATTCGCGTAAGCCGGAAGAAGGAGTAGGAACGAATGCTGCTCTTCTTGACGATTGTGTTGTTCGCTCTCTGGCTGCTCGGCATGGTCAGTACATACACACTCGGCGGATGGATACATCTGCTGCTCTTTTTGGCCGTGGCCGCGCTGCTTATTCGTTTGATTCAGGGACGCAATCCGCTCTAACGGCGGGTTGCGCCTCCCTTCCAGAACGCACGACCCAACCAAGGAGTCTTCATCATGAACAAGAGCAACATCAGCGGAAAAATCGATCAAGTAGTGGGCAAGGTCAAAGAAGGTGTCGGGGAAGCCGTTGGCAATGAACGCCTTGCCAACTCCGGTGTCGCTGACCAACTCAAAGGCCACGCCAAGGAAGCCTGGGGCAACGCCAAGGACACGGCCGCGGAGGTTCACAAGACCGCACGCACCGAAGCCGATGTCCGTCGCGAACAGGCTGAGACCCACGCGACCAGCATGCGCGACAAGATCACCACTGCAGCCGAAAACGCCAAAGATAAAGTGAACCAGAAACTCGACGACATCAAAGACGAACAGCGTGAGCACCGCGATAACATTCGCCGCTCAGCATAGGACAGGGGCATACCAGCTCCCCTCCGGCCCGGCCTTGCGCCGGGCTTTTATTTTGCCAATAGAGTCGGGGACCCAATCCCATCGAGTTCGACCCGCCAGCTACCGCCGCAACACGTCCGCAACCACGAAGCTCATAAACAACACCGCGATAATGCCGTTCAAGGTAAAAAACGCAGCATTCATGCGGCGCATGTCCTTGGGCGAGATAATCGCGTGCTCGTAGCCCAGCAGCAGAGCCACCACGCCGATACCCACCCAGCCCACCGGACCGAACGAGAATAGTGTTCCCAGCCACACCAGCAGACCCAGCATGCCGGCATGCATGATGCGGGCGATCCAGAAGGCGCCCTCTACACCGAATGCCGAGGGCACTGAATGCAGCCCGACACGGCGGTCGTGGTCGAAGTCCTGGCAGGCATACAGCACATCAAACCCGCCCACCCACAGCAGCACAGCGCCCGTCAGCACGATGATCCGCGGGTCTAATGATCCGCGAACTGCTATCCACGCAGCAGACGGCGCGATGCCCAATGCCAGGCCTAGAACAAGATGGCTCCAGCGCGTCACGCGCTTCATATAGCTGTACGAGAGCACCACGCCGAGCGCGACCGGAGAGAGCAGCAGTGTCAGGCGATTCAACATCGCAGCGCTGAACAGAAACAACGCGCAGCTCACAATCACGAACCCTGCCACAAACTTCGCACTCAACAAACCGGCAGGAATGGCGCGCATTGCCGTGCGCGGGTTCTTACTGTCGATCTCGGCATCCACCAAACGGTTGAAAGCCATTGCCGCGGAGCGCGCCGCCACCATGCACACGACGATCCATCCGAGCTTCGCCAGCGGCGGAATACCGCCCGCGGCAAGCACCGATGCCGTCAGCGCAAAAGGCAGCGCAAAGATGGAGTGTTCCCACTTGATCATCTCAAGTGTGACTGCCGTATTGCGCCAGATTCCCTGCACGCCTTTATTGTAGTTTGTCCGGGCCTGATTGCGGTTTTGCCGGTATTTCAAGAGCGTTTCCCTGTTGCTGGGAATCCCGAAGGGGGAGTGCGGCGGCGTTTCATTGCGGAAACGCCCACAGGATGCAGAAGCTCCGGACTACACACCCACAGAGAAAATGCTTCTATCGCTGCTCCGGGCTCGCCGCGCCCGCTACCTGCAGGTCGTTGGTCACCTTGAAGACCCCAGCCACCCCATTGGCGCGGACCCCCGCCGTATCCTTGTCCGCCTGCGTATCCACGACACCCGCTAGCGTCACATTGCCGTTTACTACGACAATGCGGATCGGCTTGGCTGGGTCAATGGAGTACTTATTCAGCGATGGGAAGCCGTACACTGCACGCGCCACCGCCATGCGAATACGATCGTCGTTCGGCGAGAGGGGCGCGACCTCGATGTTGTCCACAACATCCTTCACGCCCGGATAGTTCGACACCAGACTCACCGCAGAATCGCGATCCATCGGGCCATACGCTACCCCGCCGAGGGTCACGACGCCATCCTGCACACCGATGGTGAAGGAATTGAATGCGGTGGTGCCATAGCCGACTCGGTCGTACGAGAGCTTCTCCGCCAGCTTGTCGCGCAACTGTACATCAGTCAGTTCGCTGCTGCTGGCAACCTCGATCATGTTGCGCACAGCCAGCACATTTTTCACGTGATGAGCACGATTATCCGCATCGGCCTTGGAACTGTAGAGGTCTACAGAGCCGCTCAGAGTGACCACACCACGGTTCACGTCGGGCTTCACACCGCCGAACCGTTTGCTGCTGAGCTTTTCCTTTAGATCCTGAAGAATCTGGGTATCATTGGTGCCGCTGGCAGACTCTTTCTTACCCTGCGCATGCGCGGTGATTCCTGCGATGCCCATCGCTATCGCCAGCGCTAATCCAAGGGCGCTGACAACGTTCGTAAACCGCATCCTCTTCGACAACGCTGACGAACTCATATCTTGTTAGAAGCCGGGGTCCCGTCAATAGATGTATCTATATTACTTGTAGCGCTGCCGGATCTTATAGACGATGCTGAAAACACCGTTTTCATCGCGGGTGGCGACAATCGCGTTATTCCGGTTTACCTGGTATTGAAGCTGAATTAACTGTCGTGCCGACGAGTTCACATTCGTGGCAAAGACCACCGTCAACTGCCGCGATAGCTGCTCTTCAATTGTGATGCGGGCCGACGAGTTGCCCACAGCGCCGGTATAAGAGGGGTCAATCTTCACGGTTCCCGCTCCACCAAACAGCTTCGATACCCTGTTACTGACGGTCGCATTCAGTGCGCTTCCAAGCAGTGCCGAGGTCGTCGGATCGGTTCCGCTCCGCAATTGCTGCTCCTGGTAGATCTGGGCCTGTTCCTGGGTTCGCCCCAGAGCCAGCAGGGCGAAGATGTCCGCCTCGCTGAGCGGTGGTTCCGAGCGATAGGTTGGCTTCAGGCTGGTCGACGTACCATGCAAGCCGATGGTGATGTCGTAGTTACTGACGCGCGCCGTCGCATCCAGATCGATGACAGGATCGATTCGCACCGGGTTATTGAAGTAGACATCGCCGCGCTGCAACTGGTACTGCACACCCGCGAAGCTTGCACTGCCATCGGTAATCGACACGCGTCCCAGCACGGAAGGAACCGCCAGTGTACCCACGACGCGAAGGTCTACCTTACCGGCCAGCTTGGCATACGAGTTCTGGAAGTCAAGCTGCGGCGATGAGGTCACCCGGATATTGAGGTGCACCTTATTGGTCAACGCGTCCGGATCCGGCGGAGCCGAAACAGCGCCGCTGCCCGCAAACTGGGCAAAGTCAAACTCTTCGCTAAGGCCGAAACGGGTAATCAGCACATCGCCGCTCAACTGCATCGAGTTGCTGTTGCCGATCAGATGCAGGCTGGTATTCGCCGTCGTACTGACGCCGTAGAGACGGACACGTGCTGCATTCGTCGTCGCGGTCAGGTCAGCATAAAAGCCGTTCCGGTAGGTCATGAATCCACCCAGCCGCAACTGTCCACCACCTGTGGTCGCCGTGAGCGACTGCACCTCCAGCCGATCCCGGTTGAAAACCAAAGTGCCGTTGATATTACTCAGACCATTTGGGATATCTTCGTACGCCATATTGGCGTTCTTCATCTCTACGCGGCCGGTCAGTACGGGAGTCTGGATGGTTCCTGCGGCAAGATTCGACGTGGCCTTGAGCTTCGCATTATTCAGCGCCTTCAGGACGTTCTCGATGTTGAGATTACTGAACTCCAGCTTGCCCTGTGAGTCGTAGTTCCCGGTGAGCTGCGCCTGAGCGTCCACATTCATCGCGGCATGCAGCAGCGTCGATTGTCCCTTCAGGTAGACCATTGAACCCTGGCTATGGGCATCTGCCGTCAACTCACCCACCGGCGAACCGTCTAACGTAACGTTGGTCACGCGCAGATTCGCCTGCAGGTTCGGTTGATCCAGCGGGCCCTTCGCATCCAGGGTCGCAGTCAGAATCCCGTCGACCGGTAGGTTCCGCTTCTTCACATTCTCGAAGGCGGAGAGCCGTAGATCGTGCGTCTGCACGTGCGCATGCACTTGTTTGTTATCGATGTCATAGCCGGCGTCTCCGCTCAGCACCTGTACGTTGTGAGCACGGATCAACAGATTTTCGCCATCGATCGTGTGTCCGTGGACGTTCAGGTTCGTCTGCGCCAACTGGAATGGCTCACCGTAGGCCACACCATCGCGCAACGCTACCGTGCCTTTGCCGTTCAGATTTCCAATGGTGCCGGCCAGATGGCCATTGACGTTCAAAGTTCCGGTTACCGGCAGATTCGACTGTCCGGCCATCTGTAATGCTTCCACAACATCCGCATCGGCCAATTGCACATCGGCATCCACAACCGAATCTTTGTCCCACTCGTAGGACGAAACACCTCGACGCCCCTGGATGTGGTGTGCCTTCACTGAGCCATGAGCATGCAGCAATGAGTGCCCGCGCTTCAGCGTCGAGCTCGCAACCGCCAGCCCCTGCGGTGTGTATTCCGCGTCGGCAATGAGGGAATCGATAAGGAGCGTTGAGTCCGGCGCCACCTTCGCTTCCACTCCAGTCGCTTCCAGATGCCCTTTGATATCCAGTGAGGCCATCGGACCCGATGCTGTGCCATGGAAGGTCGCTGCTCCCTGCAGGTCGATGGGCAGCGCGCTGGCGCCCCGCTTCTCCCGGGGGTCATAACCGATGGCCGTCAGTATCGAATCCAACTCGGCGAGATTCCCCATTACGATATTGGTGCGCAGAGCCGTGGCGGCGTCTCCCTTATCGACACCCAGCACGCCATTTGCCTCCAGCGTCGTATATGGAGTCTTTGCCGTGAGTTGCTGGATGTTCACGATCTCTCCCTGTCCGCGATACTCAGCAACGACAGAGCCGGAGACCGGAACATTCTGTCTCCCCGGCACCTGCCGTCCGGTCGGCGCCAGCTTCAGGTTCGCATTCACAATTACAGAGTCTTCGATGTGAGCGAAGTCTCCGCCCCATTCGGCCTTCGCTGGCCCGGTTACCGCCACATCCAGGCCAAGGTCGGTAAAGCCGCGCGGCTGCGTAATCTCTTCAATGGCGCGCAGGCTTACGCGCGTCAATGTGACATCGACATAAGCATGCGACCGCACGCCCTTCGGCAGCGTGCGATTCCCTTCTGCCGGCGGCTTGGAATTCAACGCCTTCGCCGTTGTATTCGCCGTCTGCTGGCTAGCGGCAACCGTGGGCGATTTCTGGGCTGTATCTTCGGGAATCTGTCCCAGCCAGTTGTTGATCCGCATATCGCCGGCAATATGGCCGCCATCCGACAGATCGATCAACATCGCGTTCAGCAGTAGTTCGGTCGGCGTAACGTGCAACTTGGTATCGAGATCCACACCGTGCACACGAACAAACTGATCCGTATAGCCTGCTCCACGCGCCTTGACGGTTCCGGCGACCAGGTAGCCCTTCTGGCATTCAGGATCCGGCGGCAATGTCTTTACGTTAGCCGGACTTTGAGCCGGGTGACGTCTCTGCCAGAAGTGTGGCTGCTTCTGTGCCTCCTGGGGCGCAACCGCACAGCTATGAGCGGTCATGTCCAATGCGACGTTCCCTGCATTCAGGCCTGGAAAACCACTCAACACCGAAATCTGCTTGATCTCCAGATCGCCTTTGGCCGTTGCCTCCCATACCGGATTGTCGAAGTGTTCGAGCTGCGCCGTCAGGTCCAGCATCGAGCTCTCGCCGGTCGCCAGGTGCAGACTCTTCAGCGCCACCATCGAGCGGCCCAGCTCAATCTCGGCGGTCATGTGCGACTTCGCCTCAGGCATCTCCTGCATCTTCGTCGTCAGATCGTTAAGAGCGACGGAAATGCCATAGCGGTCAGATGACGAGAGATAGCGCACATTCACACCGAGCTGACGCGCAGCCATCTCGAATGGAATTGGCTTGTCATTCATCAGAACGACTCCATCCACGACCTCGGCTTCTTCTGGAAGTCCTGGGTATGCGTGTACAAGGTCAGCAGAGCCGTCAGCAACAGCAACAACGCGCCGGTTCCGGCAAAGATCCATGCCGCAATCCGCATGACCTTACGCCGTGGCGGATTGCCTGGCAAAAGGGGTACGTTCTCGTCGGACTGCTGGTTCTGCTGGGGAAGAAGCTCGCTCATGGCGCGACCTCCCCATCCTTGAAGATGCGTACGCTGCCCTGCTCCCGCAAGCTCTTTAGCCAGTCCTGCAGCATGGCGGAGACCTGCTGCTGCAACAGAACTTCTTCAATGCGTGAGGAGATCTGATCCAGCGGTGGCGGTGTTCCACCTCGCGCCTTCACCTCTGGCACAAGGGTCTTCTCGTAGTACTCCGAGATCTGCTGGTCGGTGATGCTTGCTCCCGACCGGAACCTCTGCTCAATGAAACGCAGCACCGTCATGCGCTGACGCCAGTGCTCACGCATCTCCGGCTCGGTGATGCCGTATTGTGAGAGGAACTCCTTCCAGCCATTTTCATTAGCGCTGCATTTATAGATCTGGCACTCAGAGAGCTGCTTTTTTAACTTCTCCAGCTCCGCATCGACCTCCTCGTCGCTCACCGGCTCAAGCTGCTGCTCCAGAGCCTGCTGATACACAAGAGTGCGATCGATCAGCCGGTTGAGTGCCTGCTCATAGGGAGTACCACCTCGCGCAATGCGGAAGGGCTGAATCTCCGCAAACCGCATCTCCTGATTGACGTCACTCTCCAGGATGAGCTGTTTGTTGACGATGGCAACGACGCGATCCAGCAGCTCGCCTTGCTTTGGCGCATCGCCTTGCTTTGGAGCATCGCCCTGCTTTGGCGCATTGCCCTGCTTCGGAGCCGTTGTCGGCGCAGGCGTCTGCTGTGCCATGGCGCTCATGGAAGCTGCCAGAGCCAGCACTGCAATCGTCCTGTGCCAACACGTCATCATCAGAAGGTCTGCCCAATGCTGAAGAAGAAGTTGAAGTGGCTCGCACGTCCCGCAAATCCTTTGACCTGTGGGTACGGTAGCGAATAGTCATTGACCACCGGATAATATGGCGGATTCAGGTTATAGCTGAAGTCCACACGAAGCGGCCCGACCGGAGTCTTATACCGTGCGCCCGTACCGATCGCATGCGAGAAATAGTTGAAGTCGCAGGTACCAGTCGTTACGCCGGTAAAGACCTTGCAGGTCTGCTCATTGGGCTGATGGAACCGCCCGAAGCTCTTCCAGATATCGGAGACGTTGATGAACGCATTGCCCATGTCATGGAACAGCACGATCTGCAGATTGTCATTCACAAGCGGCAGCACCGGTCCGGGCATACGCATCTCGAAGCTGTTTACAAAAACGCCATTTCCGCCGACCGGGAATCCAGTCGTCAGGTCGCGCGGCCCGGCGCCGTTGATGGGGAAGCCACGATGTGAGGTCGCCCCGCCGGCGTACAAACGCTCGGGCAGAGGTACCGCAATGCAGCTCGGGTCAGTCACCAGCTTCGAGCTACAGGCTGTGTTGCCATCAAGCTGAGGATTCGACCCGAGCGTTGCGATAAACCCAAACCGGGTGCTCCGGGCAAAGACGTAGCGGCTCTTCTTGCCGAAAGCGTAATAAGTGGAATTCGTGATATCTGTCCGATTGAAGTCCACGTCCGAACCGAAGACATGGTTGGAAAAGAAGTTTTGTGCCGAGAGAAAAATCCCCTTGGTCGCGTCCAGAGGCGATGGTTGCCGCGTGTCGTGCAGCAACGTAATTCCGGGGCCACCCACCTTCACGGGCTGCGACAGCAGGGGAATCAGATTGGCGGAAATCTGCAGGCTCGCCTGATCCACTGACACGCGGCGATAGGTGAAGTCATAGATCAACGTGTCGGCGCGGTTCACACGCTGCGTCAGCTTCATGGAACCCTGCAACTGCTTGGACGCATAGGTCGAGATGTTCCGCACATTGCTATAGCCGCCGGAGACCGCAGCATCCAGGTTGCGCTTGTTGCGGAAGTGCGGCAGCGAAAAAGTCGCCGTGGCGATCTGTTCCAGGAGGCCGTAGGTCACATGCATCGACAGTGATTGATCTCTTCCACGCCAATTGATACGGGTAACGTCGAAGCTGACGCGCGGGCTCACGCCCGCCTTCCCTTCCTGCCTACAGTCCGTATTGGGATTCAACGAGAGCTGCGCATTGCAGTTCGTCTGCGGTGTTCCGGTCTGCGCCTCAAAGCCGAAACCGTAGGTCACGTCCCAGCGTTTTGCCTCTTTCAGTTGCACCAGCACATTCTTGCGTGTGGCATGGCCATCGGGATTCTGGACCGCGGTATTTACTTCGCTGAACAGTGCGAGGTTATAGAGATTGCGTTGCGTCTCCAGCAACGCTGTCTGGTCCAGCGGCTGGTCCGGCTTGAGCTCAACCTGCCGCTGCACGACAACTGGCCGGGTTTTCATCGCTCCAGAGATGAGGACTTTGTTCACAAAGACCTGCTCGCCCTCGGTGACGTCCAGCGATACATTCATCACGGTGTCGTTGCCGTCTGCCTTCGACTGATGCACTTCCACCCGGGCCTGATCAAAACCGTGACTGAGGTAATAGCCCAGAACTGCATCGCGGTCACCTGACAAAGTAATCAACGAGTACGGCTGGCCCTGCTGGGCATTCATTAGGCCGCGAATCTCGCTGCTGCGGGCCGGGTTCGCGCCATTGAGAGCGACCTCGCCAAACTTCTGCTGCGTCCCTTCTACGATTGTCAGCAGAACGCGGATCTGGGCCGACTTATTCTTGTCAGACTCGACATCTTTAACATCAGTCTTCACTTCGGCATGGCTGAAGCCGTTCGCGCGATACAGCGCCTGAATGGAGGCAACATCGGCGGCCAGGAGCTGCTGGCTGTAGCGGCCGACTCGGTTATACGGGTCCGCATGCGCCACCTGCATGCGTTCTTTCAACGTGTCGGTATCGAAGTACTGATTCCCGGCGATGTCTACAGATACAACCTTGTGTTTCCGGTTGTTGTGGATGGTATAGGTCACCGTCTCCTGCGCTGTGCCCGCGCCGCTGCGCGACGCCGTTACGTCTGCGTCAAAGAACCCTTTCCGCTGCAAGGCTTCCTTAATGTTGTGCGCGCCTTCGTTGATC
>NZ_JBFRCY010000189.1:0-6628 GCF_052113305.1 Terriglobus sp. YAF25 | reverse complement strand
GTCTTCGATGGTAGATGGTGGAGCGAGGTCTGCGTGTCTCCCAGAGAAGGCGATACTTGTAAAGGATGTCTGGAGACAAGTTGTAAAGGATCTCATGAGAACGGAACACCTGAAGCCGTCCCCTTAAGCACGACGAGGGATAGAACCCTCAGTCCACGAGCTATCTACAATAAAGAGATGGCTTCGGGTTTGATTCTTGGCATTGAGAGCTCCTGTGACGAGACGGCAGCCGCTGTCGTCCGCAGTGGCCGCGAAGTGCTCTCCAATGTCGTCGCCTCACAGATCGCCACCCACGCCCTTTACGGCGGTGTGGTGCCGGAGCTGGCCTCGCGCGAACACCTGACCAACATCGTCCCGGTAGTCCGCACAGCCGTCGCCGAAGCCGGCATCACGCTCGCCGATGTCGATGCTGTCGCCGTCACCGAAGGCCCCGGACTCGCCGGAGCGCTCCTGGTCGGCATCACCTACGCCAAAGCGCTGGCCTACGGTCTCGGCAAGCCGCTCATTGCGGTCAACCACCTGGAAGGCCACATTCACGCCGTCCTGATGGAGGCGAAAGAGACCCTTTCGCTCACCTCCGGCGATCCTGTCCTGGCCCTGGTCGTCTCCGGCGGACACACTCATCTCTACCTTGCCGAAGAACGGGCTGGCCTGTGGAGCTATCGCAACGTAGGCCGCACCATCGATGACGCCGCCGGCGAGGCCTACGACAAGAGCGCCAAACTGCTCGGTCTGGGCTATCCCGGGGGTCCGTTGATGGACTTCCTCGCCGGCCACGGCGATCCCAATGCCGTGGAGTTCAAGCTGGGCGGCATCAAGCCCAAGCTGCACCGCGACGGAGCCTCTCGCGGCGGTGAATTCGACTTCTCCTTCAGCGGCATCAAGACCGCCGTCCTCCGCTATACCGAGCTGCACAACATGCGTGAGCGTGCTGCCGTCCGCCACGATGCCCTGATGCAGGTGGAGGGCAACCGCCGCGAAGCCGCCCTTGCTCTCTGCGATCGCGAGACCCTGGACTTGATCGCCTCATTCCAGAAGGCGGTCGTCGGCTACCTGGTCAAACAGACCATGCGCGCGGCCGAGGAGTTCGGGGCCTGCAGCATCGTCGTCTCCGGCGGCGTTGCCGCCAATCGGGCCCTGCGTGAGCGGATGTCCGCCGAAGCCGCCGCCCGCCACCTCCAGATTGCCTTCCCCTCGCTGGCGCTGGCCACGGACAACGCCGCCATGATCGCCGCCGCTGCCTGGCCAAAGTTCGCTGCCGGGATCTTCGCCTCGGACGAACTGAACGCCGTACCCCAGTTGCGGCTGGGGTAGGACATCCGTTGGCCGGACGGGTAGAATCTACAAGGAAAGTGCCCTCCGGAATGCCTGAGATCAAGCTCTTTAATACCCTGACCACCACTGTTGAACCCCTGACGCCCCAGCGGGACAACACCCTGCGGATGTATGCCTGCGGACCCACGGTGTATGACTACGGGCACATCGGCAACTTCCGCACCTTCCTGCATGTCGACGCGCTGCGCCGCTTTGCCCGCCAATCGGGCATGAAGGTGGAACATGTCATGAACGTGACGGACGTGGACGACAAGATCATCCGCAACGCCGCGGCTGCGCAGATGCCCATCCAGGACTACACCGCCAAGTTCACCCAGGCCTTCTTTGAAGATCTGGAGGCGCTGGGTATCGAGAAGCCGGAGTTCGTCGCCAAAGCAACCGAGAACATTCCGGAGATGGTGTCGCTGATCGAGAAGCTGGCCAGCGAAGACATCGCCTACAAGGCCGAGGACGGAAGCTGGTACTTCCGCATCGCCCGCTTCCCGGCCTACGGCAAGCTGTCGAAAAAAGACTTTGACGGCATTGAAGACGGAGCCCGTGTCGACGTCGACGAGTATGAGAAGGACGCTGCCCGCGACTTCGCTCTCTGGAAGGCTCCAAAACCGGGCGAAGCGCAGTGGAATACAGCGATCGGCTGCGGCCGTCCCGGCTGGCACATTGAGTGTTCGGCCATGGCGATGAAGTACCTTGGCGAGACCCTCGACCTGCACGCCGGCGGCGAAGATCTGATGTTCCCCCACCACGAAAATGAAATAGCTCAGAGCGAAGCTGCCACCGGCAAGCCGTTCGCCCAGCACTGGATGCACGTCCGCTTCCTTCTGGTGGAAGGCAAGAAGATGTCCAAGAGTGAAGGAAACTTCTTCACCCTGCGCGACCTCTTGCTGAAGGGCTACCGCGCCTCGGCCATCCGCTTCCTGCTGCTCAGCGTCCCCTACCGCAACCAGATGAACTTCACCTTCGATGGCTTGACGGAGTCGACCAACGCCATCGACCGCCTGCGCACCTTCGTCGATCGCCTGCGCAAAGGAAGCTTCGCTGAAGGCGTCAACGAAGAGATCTCTGCTGCTACGAAGAAGGCCGCTGAAGGTTTTACCGCAGCCATGGCCGACGATCTGAACACTGCCGTAGCCCGTGCCGCTGTCTTTGACCTGATCCGCGCCACCAACTCCGCCATGGATAGCGGCAAGCTGCTCGCAGGCAACGTTCCGGAGATCGAAGCCGTCCTCGCCTCCTTCGACAGCATCTTCGCCGTCCTCACCGACCGTGATGCCGAGCTCACCAAGGCCGCGCTCGCCTGGGCAGAAAAAGAAGGCAAGCTCGATCAGGCCTCTCCCGAGCTGCTCGCCACCATGTCTCTCAGCGATGAGGTGGTGGACAAACTCGTCGCAGAACGCACACTGGCCAAGAAACAACGCAACTTCGCCCGCGCCGACGCCATCCGCAATGAGCTCCTGGAGAAGGGCATCATCATCGAAGATTCAAAAGAAGGCGTCCGCTGGAAGCGTAAGTAGAGCTAGAGCGCGCGACGAGAGTGGTGATTCGCGAACTACGTGAGTCAGCTTAGTGACCTGCTTGCTGCCAGGCGGGTTGGTAGTACTCGCGGATGTCGATGACTTTGGCGCCGGCGGCGCGGCCGGCTGCCAGGCCGGTCTCTGAGTCTTCGAAGACGAGGCAGCGATTGGGAGCGGCTTTGAGGCGGCGGGCGGCTTCAAGATAGACGTCGGGTTCGGGCTTGCCGTGAAGGACATCTTCCCTGGCGACGACCGCATCGAAATATTGCAGGAGGTCTACAGCTTCGAGGCTGACCTCAACGTTCACACGATTTCCATTCGAGGCGACGGCCATGGGGAGTTTCCCCTTGTACTCGCGGGCAATCGACGCGATGACCGATACCTCTTCGAGCATGTGCAGGCTCTCGCGAAAGAGAATGTCATGCTTCGCCAGAACTGCCTTGGGATCCTCAATCTGTCCAAGACCGTCATCCTGGAACTTCTGCAGCAGTGCATCCGCTGTAAGCGAGTGGTTCTGATGAAACCATTCGGCGGGGAACGTGAGGCCGATGCGTTCAAACCCAACCTGGAGTGCATGCAGGTGAGCCGGGATGGTATCGACCAGCGTTCCATCGCAGTCGAAGATCAGTGCATCGGCTTGCAGTGCGGCTTCAGAGAGTGTGTTCAAAGAGCGCATGAAGACAAGTATAGGAGTGGCTCTGGATTCCGTTGGAGAACTGAATTCAAAGGAGGAACTTCAACGGAAACGTCTCGCTTGGATCTGCCGGGTCTCGCTTGGATCTGCCGGGAAGAGGTGTGCGGTGCTATTCTTGAGCCGCATCAGAGAACGGCTTTCTTCTGATGGGAAAAAGCAATGCGTATAGGCATCGTAACTGCGGGTGGTGATTGTCCCGGTCTGAATGCAGTGATCCGGGCAGCGGTGAGGAAGGGCGTTCTGCACTATGGGAACGAGTTTGTCGGCTTCACTGAAGGCTGGCGTGGACTGATCGAAGACCTTTCGATGCCGCTGAATCTTCAGACAACCGACGAGATTCTTTCACGCGGAGGAACCATTCTGCGCTCCTCGCGTCTTGATATCCGGCAGGTGCATGGTGGGTATGTGAAATGCATGCAGACCATGGCTCGTCATGGTGTTGAAGCCCTGATTGCGATCGGTGGTAACGGAACACAGGCTGCCAGCCTGTCCCTGACCGAGGTAGGTGTGAACGTCGTCGGTGTTCCGAAGACGATCGATAACGATCTCAGCGGAACGGATATGTGTTTCGGATTCGATACCGCAGTAAACGTAGCCACCGAAGCGATTGACCGCCTGCATACGACGGCTGAGGCTCACAATCGCGTCATCATATGCGAGGTGATGGGGCGGCATACGGGCTGGATCGCTGCCTGTGCCGGGCTTGCCGGTGGCGCTCACGTCATCGTGATTCCTGAGAGACCGATTGACCTGGACGAGATCTGCGCACAGGTGCAGTACGAGTGGCAGGAAGGACGGCAGTACGCCATCATCGTTGCAGCAGAAGGTGCGCACTTGCCGAACACAGAGTGGACCTCTCCGGCCAGAAAGCTGGGCGGCATTGGTGTTGCGCTGGCCAAGGTGATTGAAGAGCGGACCGGGTATGAGACGCGCAGCATCAGCCTTGGCCATGTGCAGCGTGGCGGCACGCCGACTGCCTATGACCGCCAGCTCGCAACGCGTTATGGCGTCGCGGCTGTCGATGTCGTGAATGAGCGCCGGTACGGCAGGATGGTGGCGCTGAAGAACTCCGTGATCGTCGATATCCCGTTGGAAGAGGCCGTGGCTCCGCCGCGCGGTGTCGATGCCCAGTTGATGGGAGTGATTACGGCACTGCGTCCGCCGGCCCTCAAATTCTCGAGCCTCAGCGCAGAGTCCAGCGGCTGATACACAAAGTACACGGCGGCGTCCGGGTTGAAGACGAGCACTTGTCCTTGGGGCCTTATAAGAAGGTCTAGGGTGTATCGAAAAATTCGCCTTGACTGAAGAACTATAGGGCGGGCCTTCAGCCCTTTATCTTCAATGTGCCGGAGACCTGGGGCGTTGCCCCAGGCTGGTATAGAACGCGCCTTCAGCGCTTATTGCCACTGCACCTTTGTTTGTCATTTCGGAGCGCAGCGGAGAAATCTGCTTGTCATATCTGCCCGGCTGCCCCACCCTAGCGCAACGCTAGGGTGGGTTAGGAATACCCTAGCTCCTGACAAACACAAAGCGAATTTATCCATAACTGTCCAGGTAAGGAGATGCTGCTTTTAGAGCGTTTACTCCACAATGGCGTGCTCTGTCGGTATGGGTGCTTCAGCGCTTCGAACCTCTGCCTTGAGCGGGAGGATGAGCAGACCCGCGAGAGTAAGAGCGATCGACATCAGCAGATAGCCCGCTTTGGAGCTGCCGGTGTATCCCTGCAGCCACCCGACCAGGTAGCTGCCGGTGAAAGAGCCTAGAGCGCCAAGGCTGTTGACCAGAGCCGTAACCTCTCCTGAGACGTTGCTTGGCAGCATCTCTGGAATGATGGCGAAGAACGGGCCGTATGGAGCGTACATGGCTCCGCCGGCGACGATGAGGAAGGCGAAGGAGGCCCAGAAGCTCTGGCCGGCGGTGAGGTATGAGCCGAAGAAGGCAGCACCGGCGAGGATGAGGAAGGGCCATACATACCGCGTGCGTTTGGCAGTGCGATCAGAGAAGTAGCTGACCAGCAGCATAAGGATGATGGCGCAGGCGTATGGGATGGCGCTCATCAGGCCGGTCATGCCGATTCCCTGCGAGGAGCCGCCCTTGATCATGACCGGCAGCCAGAGGACGAAGCCATACACACCAACGCTCCAGAGGAAGTACTGGATGCAGAGCAGAATGACGTTGGGATTGCGATAGGCGCTGGTCAGGCTTGCGACTTTGGGAAGTGTGGCTTGTTCCTTCGCCAGCACCTCGCTGAGTTTCGTAGTGCTTTCCGTTGAGACCCAGGAGGTCTTCTCGGGGCTGTCGCGGATGACGAGGAACCAGATGATCCCCCAGAGGACGGAGGGAAGGCCCTCGATCACGAAGGTCATCTGCCAGCCGAAGGCGTTGATGATGTAGCCGGTAACGGCCGACATCCAGAGGACGGTGACCGGGTTGCCGAGGATCAGCAGGGTGTTGGTGCGGGATCGTTCCGACTTGCTGAACCACTTGGTCAGCAGGATGAGCATGCCCGGCAGGATGAAGCTCTCGGCTGCTCCCAGCAGAAAGCGGTCGATGGCCAGAACCCAGTATTGAGTGATGACACCGGTCAGCGAGGCGAGGATGCCCCAGCTTGCCAGGGCAAGACCGATGAGCAGCCGGGCGGAGCGTTTGCGGGCATAGGCCGCGCCGGGAATCTGAAAGACGAAGTAACCGAGAAAGAAGAGCGACCCCAGCAGAGCAGACTGGGCGGAGCTGATCTTCAAGGAGTCTGCCAGGCCCGCGGCGGCGCCGAATCCATAGTTCGCCCGGTCGACATAGGCCAGGCTATAGGTAACGAAGACGACCGGCATGATGTAGAGCCAGCGCTTCTTCAAGTCCGGGTAACCGGAAAACTGGTCCGCTGTGGAGCGGGACCCGGAATCAGAGGGTTCAAAGGCCATACGGAGTCCTGTAAGTTGGTGCGCGCAGTTCGAGGGAACAGACGTTTTTACTATTTTCGGATGGAGGAGAGACTAACACCTCGGGCTAATGTCCTGCTTTTTCCTCGGGCAAGCGACAGAAGTTCACCTGAGGTTGAAATTAACGGCGTGTTAACCGTTATCCCCTGCCC
>NZ_JBFRCY010000188.1:0-6660 GCF_052113305.1 Terriglobus sp. YAF25 | reverse complement strand
TCAATGAAGAACGGTGGCGTTTTGAGGACGTCGATACCGGTATCTCGCCAGAGATGCTAAAGGATAAAGACATGGAGTGGAAGAAGTGGCTCTATGAACGCCATTCCACGCTTCGGGAAGAAGACACTGACTGGAAGCGATGGCTAATGGATAAGCCGTATCGGCCCTTTGATCCGCATGTGTATCTGGAGTTTCGCTTATACAAGGAGTTCTCGAGCGGGCTATTCGATCAGTGGTTAAGCCACGGATGTGATCTGGTGCACCTATGGACTGATGAGGCATATCCGGTGAGTGTTGTTGCCAACGGTGGCATTTTTGCGTGGCCCGATGGCCGGGAAAATCCGGACACATGTGTTGCTGCGGTAACGTATCCCAAAGGTTTTCTTTACACATATAAGACCACTTTCGGTAATAGCTATCGCAGCTTCTCGCGGATTCAAGGGCGGGACGGGACAATTGAAAATCATGGTGGAGAGGGTGCCTCTCTCTTCGTCGTGACGAAGGAAGGCGGCCGCGAAGAATATGACGGGCATAATCCGCGCTATAAAAACGTCCCGCTTGTCGCCCCGTTTGAAGACCGCGAAGAGGTGGTGCGGGTGCCGGGAGCGCCGCCGCCCGACACGGATGGCCCGGATGATGTCGATGCACCGCACTTGCTCGACTGGATCGCGGCGATGCGGAATCGCAGCCAGCCTGTCTCTACGGTGGACCACGGTTTCTCGCATTCTGTCGTCTGCATCATGGCAGCGCAGTCTTACTGGAGTGGTAAGAAGCTCTATTGGGATCCAGTGAAGGAAGAGATTGGCGATGAGCCAGTTTAGGAGCTTGTAGCAAGAATGAGTGCAATCTATACGACGAGGTCTCGATGAGAACGAACTGGCTGCCCGCATGTTTTTGCATTTTGTCCATCGGTTGCTACGCGGGCGCGCAGCAATCGAGCCACTCAGGCACCCGGTCTGTTAAGGGCCTTTTCACACCGGAGGAGCTGAAGCAGTTCGTGGCGCTGGACCCAATCGATACGCATGCCCATATCTTTCATCCATCGCCTGTGTTCAATGCGTTACTGAAGCGCTTGAACCTCCACCTGGTCGATATCGTTGTAGTAGATGACCATGGGAAACATCCGGCAACACTTGTGAAGCAACGCGCTGGCGCGCTCGGCGTGATCGCCCAGAATGAAGACCGCACGAAGCTATGCACGTCGTTCGATCCCTATAAGTTCAACGACCCTTCCTTTGCCGCAAATGCAGTAGCGGAGATGAATAATGACTTCGATCATGGCGCGATCGCGGTAAAGATCTGGAAAAACGTGGGTATGGAAGTTAAGGACTCGGCAGGGAAGTACATTCTTCCGGACGACCCACGCCTTGCACCGATCTACCGTGATATTGCCGCTCACGATAAAACCTTGATTGCACACGTTGCCGATCCAAATACACTGTGGGCCCCACCCGATCCGAAGGCTGATGACTACTCGTATTACATGGAAGAGGAGCCATGGTGGTACATGTACAACAAGCCCGGGGTGAACTCGAAGGAGACAATCCTCGCTGCCCGCGACCATATGCTTGAACAAAACCCCACGCTCCGCGTGGTCGGCGCACATGTAGGCAGCCTTGAAGCTAACTTCCCCGACCTCGGTGCGCATTTCGAACGCTATCCAAACTTTGCAGTCGACATCGCCGGACGCGTTCCCTACTTCAAGATGATGCCACGGGAACAGGCGATTGCTTTCATCACGAAGTATCAGGATCGCCTTATCTACGCGACCGACAATGACCATGAATTCTATCCGGGCTGGAAAACAAAGCAGGCCGCGAAGTTCTGGGAAGAGGCCTATGCGGATCAATGGCGGTACTTCGCGACCAACGATACAGTCGAATACCAGGGGAAGCCGGTGCAAGGTTTAGCGTTGTCGCCGGAGATTCTTCGCAAGCTGTATCACGATAACGCAATCAAGTGGTTTCCTGGCGTAATCGATCGCGTGAAATAGACTCATAGCACAACAGTGGGGCGACAACTCACTGTTGTGCCATAGAATAAATTTCCGAGCCCGCAAGAAGAAAGGCGCCAACGCCATAGACGTAACTGGATGTTGGCTTCAAGTGTCCGGGCGCATCCGCAACCTTCTGTACAGAGCCAAGCCTGCCATCAACGAAGATGTGTGAGACGAGACCTCGCCACGCGAGCGCAACATGCGGCTCATACTCTTCTTTGCTCAGAATGCCACTGTTGATTCCATACGCCAGTCCGAATGTGATGAGGCCGGTTCCCGATGTCTCGTCTGCCGGATAGCTGGTTGGATCAAGCAGGCCCGCGGTCCACAACCCGTTGGGGCGTTGCAGCTTGGCGAGCGAAGCGGCCATCTCTTGAAACTGCGCCACGTACTTCGGTCTGGATGGATAGTCTTTCGGCATGTTCTGAAGAACCTTAGCGAGGCCGGCAAGGACCCAGCCGTTTCCCCGCGACCAGAACACCGGTTCGCCGTTGGCTTCCTTTCTGGTTAGGAACCGCGCGTCGCGGAAGAAGAGACGGTGACGCGTCTCGTAGAGATGAGAAGAAGTGACGCTCCATTGCGTATCCATGTAATCGAGATAGCGTTGATCACCTGTGATGCGAGATATCTCTGCAAAAGCGGCAGGGGCCATGAAGAGTGCGTCACACCACCACCATAAGGGGCGTTCTTGACTCTCTGTTTGTCTCATGGTGAACGCAGCGCGATCTTTGACGGACTGCATCATCGCTGGATCTTTGTAAGATTCATAGAGCGCGAGATAGGTCTGGCCAATGGTCATGTCGTTAGCATCGAGCAGGTCGGGACCCATTTGCCAATGGAGTGTTTGCCCCATGGATCTCATGGCTTCGATATATCTCTTGCCGGCGACCGATTCCGGGATTGCCATAAAGCCGGTATAGAGCACTCCGAATGTCCAGTCGTCGTCGAAGTGAGGCGCCGAACGCTGCAGTTGCCAGTCTGCTACTTTCATCAGTGCTGCAGACACATCTTTGCGAGTGATAGCTGAGGACAGGGCCTTATCGTACGGCCGCGCATGCTTTGGCGCATCTCCGACATAACGGGAGAACTCGCCCTGATCTTTGGTGCGCTGTGCATAACCTGAACGGCTTGAAAGCATGGCCAGAAGGCCGATGGTTTGCAGGATCAGGATTATCGCAGTCTGCGACTGATATCGATCGCGAAATTGTAATGTCATGCGGGTCTTTCTATATCGAGCCAATTACTTGTCGTTGAAGCGTGTCTTTGTTGCAGGCACAAACGCGGAGGGTATCTCTCCTTCAGCGGTCACGTCGAAGGCGCTGATCTGTGTGGATGTTGTCGCACCTATCGCAATCAGTCGTACGCGGTACGTTCCTGGCTGGGTGTAGGTGTGGGTTACGGCGCAGTCTTGCGCGCTGACACCATCTCCGAACGTCCAGCGGTACTCAGCGGGTGGAAAAGCTACGTCTTCCGAGCAAACGGAAAAAGAAGCGCTTTCACCGGTCTTGACATGGGTGGGATGCTTGACGTCGATATGCTGCCGCTGCGCCGGGATAGATAGGTTGATAATTTGATAGATGCGCACCGAATGAGCGGGTTGGGTTACCGTGAGGACGTGCGCGGCCCGCCTCGTCGATGAGTCTCTATCGAAGATCTCTCGAATGAAATAACGAGAGTTCACGTCAAGACCAACGGAGCCTAGGGGTATGCGATGGGTACGGGCTTCGTCGGTCCAGTTGAAGATTGTGAGAACACTATGCCCGCCATCTTCCTTCAGAAAAAAGATGCTGGGTTGCTTATCTTCCGGGGCATAGCTCATCAAGTCCATTGGCTTCGACGCTTTGCCTGGCTTGACCATGTTGAGCAGATCGCGGTTCCTTACCAGAGCGAGCCTCTCCGGCTTGCTRCCGAGTGAAGGAAGGTCATCACCGATCTCAAACATGCCACCTGAGATCGCGCTGAGGGCGATGGAAGCCTTAGCCTCTTCCAGCGTGAGTGGGATTTTGCCGCCGTTCCACGCATGATCTTTAATGATCTGAGTAGATACGGTGAAGGCGTCTGGATCATTCACGAAGAAGTTACGATTCATGTAGTAGCGAGCAGCGACCGCGGGCGCGGCCTCTTTCGTTGCGGTGAAGGTATGTCCGGTGTCCTGTGCGATGCGGCCGTAGTCGACATAGCCTACTGGATTCAACATAGCGCTGCCGTCTTTATCCAGCATGATGTCGTCGCCTACTGTCTCGCGAATAGTCGCAAGACCAATCCGCTGAGCCTCCATTGCGGTGGTGTTCGGCCGATAGCGGATTCCTTCAACAGCGCTGTCGTCCATGAAGTCAAGCTTGATGTACCGGATGCCCCACTGCTTCACCAGTGCGGCATAGGTCGAGCGAAGATACTCCTGCGCTCCAGGATGAGTAGTATCAAGGGCGTATAGGCGGTCAAGGTGATTATTAGCCCAGCCCAGGTGAATGGGCTGACCGCCGGCATTGTGCACAAGCCAGTCTTTATGGTCCGTGAAGATGGAGGCTCGCTCAGAGACCTCGAAGGGCGCGGTCCATATTCCCGACGTGAGGCCCAGCGCGTGCACATGGTTTTCGAGCGCAATCATTCCATGAGGGAACTGGTTTGCATCCGCTGTAATGTACTCTCCGCGAGCGTATTGATAGCCCTCATCGAGATGGAAGTAGTTGTAGCCAAGCTCACTCAGATTCTGCGCCAGCCATTGAGCGTTCGTGAGTGCGACTCCCTCGGTGAGGCCGTAGTAGTAAGCCGTCCAGCTCCACCAGCCCATCGCAGTAGAAGCCTTGGTGCGGGCGTGATGCAGGTCTCGAATGAGAACGCCATAGGCCTCGAGCTGACGGTGATAGTCGTTGTCGATGCTGAAGAAGAGGCGCTCCGAGCGGAGCTCTGTACCCGATGCGAGTTCAAGCGATAACGGCACAGCATCTTCACTGGGGGATTCAAGAAGGGAGTTTTCTCGCATGATTTCAGTAGTGCCGGTAGACTCGGCAATGTAGCTCTCGATCCCAGTATCCTTGCCCAGAGTCAGCCGTAGGAGTGTGATGAAACGATCCGACGTGCCGGTACCCGCGAAGAAGCTCCATTTGCTGTCGCGGTTATAGATCAGTTGGCTGCCTACACCACGATGTACGCGGTTTGGGGCATCTTTCAGGTCCATGATCTTGATGGCCGGCGTGTCTTCGCTGAAGCTGTCGGAGAGAATGCGGTCATGCTCGACGGGGCCTCCGAGATTGAGAAGAGGGCCGCCTACCGTATCCAWCATACGAATCGCATTGACGTGGATGGGCCCTCCAGTGGTATTGCGAACAGTTGCCTGCACCTCTCCAAAGGAACGCCCCTCAGGAGTGTGAAGTCGATAATGTAGCTCCGGCTCATTCGCCAGCCCACTAAAAGTGACATCCCATCCTCCGGCAACGGCATCGATGCGGTGATTTGGATAGCTGCTCGACCGAACCCATCTTCCATCGATCAGGGCGGAGATGCCGGCCCGAAGTACGGGGAAGGGAAGGCCGTCCGCGGAAAGCGTAAAGCTCGCATCCTCCGGGTCTATGGCAACATGCATGGGCTGCACATCGGCGCTTTGAGCAACGGCGGTGAAAGACAACAAAACGATGCAGATTGCACCGGCTGAAGCATGTCGCGTTCGATGTGCGCGGGACGTCATGGAACCTCTTATCGTGTGAGGAGCGTTGTTGCTGGAATCTCGAGCTCTTGTGGCGTTGGAAGGTGACCTGTTTTCTCATAGTCGTCTCCCGCGGCGCGAATGACTACTCCTCGCTGGATCCAGAGCTGCATATTCAGGTCGTACTGCGCAGTAACATTGTCAAGCCAATAAGGTCGGCTCTCTTTGAGCCATGCTGCCCGGAAGAGATCACGAATAAGCCCATAACCATCACGCAAGTCCTGGCATTGCCCATTGTTGCCGCTCAGGGTAAACGACATGTCTGAGACGGCCTCCTTCTTCGGCACGTCTGCCTGGTGAGCATACATTTCCGAATATTCCTGGCGCATCTCCTCGGCCTGCAGAAACTTCTGTCCGATGAAGTCCATCTTGCGCGCGCCTATCTCCATCGCGTCCAGCGCATCAATATTGCGTATTTCTGGCTGCTTCTTCGCTTCTTCAAGAAGGATGATGGCATCCTCCGCCGCCATGCGAAGGTCATGGGCGACGGGTAGAATCTTCAACGTATCCTGCTGTCCGTTTTTGCTCCAAGGGTCTTCCCAGAACAAGACATTCTTTGCCTGCAAATCTGCTTTGGCCAGAATGAGGTGCGCATTCATCAGCGCGATCTCAGCCTGATTTACTTTTCCGGACGAATCGTTGTGAAAGACGCGGCCGTAGTCTTGTTCGAACTGCTCAATGTCGGCTTTGCCGCTTTGCCAACTGGACGAAGCYCCGTAGAGAACGCCATACCAGTTCTGCTCGAAGATGCCTTCTCCACCATCGTTCCAGACTGTATTCAGCATGCCTGTTGACCCCAGCCGCTGACCATCGGTGACGAAGGCCTGAATCGTCTTGAGATTGTTATCGTTGTCGGGGAAGATACGGTTGCCCCGATTAGCGCTCGGCGCTACCCATGTCTCAATGCCGGAATCGCGAAAAGGAGCGATCCACTTATCGAAACCGTGCTCCTGCATCGAGT